>CAYLSN010000001.1:0-65479 GCA_964386015.1 uncultured Rhizobiaceae bacterium
TGCCCTGGCAGCCAACGGCGCGGGCGTCATGCCCACGCCTGCGCTGCGGCTCCGGGAGCGGATTACCTGACGATCACCTTCGCGCCGATTTCCACCCGGTTGTACAGGTCGATAATGTCCTGATTCATCAGGCGGATGCAACCTGACGACATCGCCTGGCCGATCGACCACCATTCGGGCGTCCCGTGCAGGCGGTAGCCTGTATCGCCGCGCGCATTGTAAAGGTAGAGGGCACGGGCGCCGAGCGGATTGTTCAGTCCCGGCTCCATGCCGCCGCGATATTTCGCCAGCTCCGGCTGCCTGCGGATCATGGGTTCGGGCGGAGTCCAGACCGGCCATTCGCGCTTCATCGCCACCCGCGCCGTTCCAGACCAGCCAAATCCCTCGCGGCCGACGCCAATGCCGTAACGCATCGCCTTGCCGCCGGGCATCACGAAATACAGGAATTTCTCGCTCGTATCGACAATGATCGTTCCCGGCTGTTCCCTGGTTTCGAAGTTCACGACCTGCCGATGATATTTGCGGTCTACCTTCTGGATCGGAATCGAGGGCAGCTGGTACCCCGCATCGTAGACGGCGCCGTAGGTTCCGGTGCCGAGCGGCAGATGCGGGATGGAGGTGCAGCCCGCAAGTGCTAGGGCCACGGCACAAACCGTGACAAGGACGGGTAGTCGCAGGTTCATTTGCGCCAATTCCTTCAATTGTGTCCGGGCGCTCATCTTCTTACCGCATTTCCGCCCTGATTACTGTCGTAGAAAAACATGGTTGCCAAGTCGTTAATGCAGACAAGGACCGGATGCTATTTCGGTTTTTGCAAGTCATTGCATTCACGCAACAGCGCGACATGTCATGACGCCGCATCTTGATTCTCCCCGCCAGCCGTCGCATGAACCCTCCATGCCCATCGTGGATCCTCATGCGCGCAACCCTTTCGAAGATCGGCGCCAGTCCGAACGTGCCCTCCTGGTGCGTCGCGGCGTGCAGAAACTGTTTTTCTCGCTCGGAGTTCCCGTCCTGCCGGAACTTCCGCTCGCAAGCGGACGGAGGGCGGATCTCGTCGCGGTGGGGCCGAAGGGAGAGTTCCTGATCATCGAGATCAAGTCATCGGTCGAGGATTTGCGCGCCGACCTCAAATGGCCCGAATACCGGCTGCATTGCGACCGTTTCTATTTCGCGACGCACCCGGAAGTGCCGGCCGACATCTTTCCGCAGGATGCCGGCTTCATCCTCTCGGACGGTCACGGTGCCGAGATCCTGCGCGAATCGCCCGAGCATCCGCTTGCCGGGGCGACAAGGAAGGCCATGCTGATCCGCTTTGCCAGGGCAAGCGCAGGAAGGCTGATGGCGCTGGAACGTGCGGGGATCGACGTGCCGATCCTGTAGAGGAAGCCAGACTGCGCGGCTATCTTGGCGCCCGCTTGGCGAGAATCCGCTGCAGGGTGCGCCGGTGCATGCTCAGACGACGGGCAGTCTCGGAAACGTTCCGGTTGCAGCTCTCATAGACCCGCTGGATATGTTCCCAGCGCACACGGTCCGCCGACATGGGATTCTCCGGCAAGGGCGCCTTCTCCCCCGGCTCCCGGGTCAGGGCCGCGAAGATCTCGTCGGCATCGGCGGGCTTGGACAGATAATCGACCGCGCCAAGCTTCACCGCCGTCACGGCGGTGGCGATATTGCCATAGCCGGTCAGGATGATCGCCCTCGTGTCCTCGCGGCGGGAACGAATCGCCTCGATCACGTCGAGCCCGTTGCCATCGCCCAGCCGCATGTCGACCACGGCAAAGGCGGGTGGCGAGACACGCACGACCTGGATCGCCGCCGCGATCGAGTCTGCGGTCGTGACAGAGAACCCTCTTGTCTCCATGGCGCGGGCAAGTCGCTGAAGAAAGGCCTTGTCATCGTCGACGATCAGCAGCGAGCGATCCTCGCCTGGAATCTGGTACTCCTCACTGGCCATGACAATATTCCGCTTGCTGATGATGCTTTCGCTGTACTTATCGCATCCCGACGATTTCTCCAAATTGCCCCATGGCTCTGTTTTCCCCGGAATACTCGAAGTTCTCCCGGCTCCAGCTCACTCTCACTGCTGCGCCATAGCCGTGCCGGGTGGAATTGCCGAATTGCACCGTGGCTCCTGACCTGCCCAGCAGCGACCGCGCGATGAAGAGGCCCAGCCCGAGGCCGCCGGCGCCATCGTCCTTGTGCATATGCGACCTGTAGGAAATATACGGCTCGCCGATCCGGTCCAGCACTTCGGCACGGAATCCGGGTCCATCGTCGACAATCTCGATGCTGACACCCTGCTCGTCGTAGCTCCAGGAGACTTCGACGCGTGAACGGGCAAAATCCACGGCATTCTCGACCAGATTGCCCAGCCCGTAGATTACACCCGGATTGCGGAACGAAACGGGCTCAGGACCGGCGGTCCTTCCGGCGTGCAGCCGGACTTCGACACCGTAGTCCCGGTGCGGGGCAACCGCTTCCTCGACCAGCGCCGTCAGCGACAGCCGCGACAGCGGCCCGCCGCTTTCCGTCGACAGGCTCGTCAGCTGTTTCAGGATTTCCCGGCAGCGCTCGGATTGCGTCCGCAGCAGGCGAATATCCTCCGCAAACTCCGAATCCGCCGGGATGGCGTGTTCCATCTCGCGGGCAACGAGGGAGATCGTCGCGAGCGGCGTGCCGAGTTCATGTGCGGCGGCGGCGGCGAGACCATCCAGCGCCGAAAGGTGCTGCTCGCGTTGCAACACGAGTTCGGTAGCGGCAAGCGCCCCGGCGAGCTTGCGCGCCTCGTCCGCCACCCGCCACACATAGATCGAGGTGAACAGGATCGTGGAGACGACTGCGAACCAGACGCCGGTCTTGTAGACGACCGGGATGGAGAGCTGCATTCCCGCCATCCACGGCAATGGCCGGTGATGGAACATGAGGCCTGTGGCCAGCAGGATCACCAGCACACCGAGCATGACCGTATGCCGCACGGGCATGGCCGTGGCGGAGATCACGACCGGGGCAACCATGAGCAGGGAAAACGGATTGGTCAGCCCGCCTGTCAGATACAGCAACCCGGCCAGCTGGAGCGCGTCGTAGACCAGCAGCGCCAGGGCGGGCCGCAGCTGAAGCCGGTGGTTTGCGGGATAGGCCAGCGCAAGATAGACGTTGAGTGCCGCCGATCCGGCGATCAGGGTGACGCATTCGGCGACCGGCATCGGGAATTCCAGCACGATCGCCACCACGAAGACAGCGAGGCTCTGGCCGGCAAGCGCGAGCCAGCGCAGCTTGATCAGCGTGTTCAGCCGCAGCTGGCCGCTTGTGCCGAAATCCGGTGAGCGCAGATCGTCCATGGATGACCCTATACCCCTTTCGGGCGCACCCGCGTAGTGGGCTGGGCACTTGCCGGATCTTCCGGCCAGAAATGCCGGGGATAGCGCCCGCGCATCTCGGTTCTCACCTCGCGCCAGGAGCCGCGCCAGAACCCGGGAAGATCCTGCGTGACCTGGATCGGCCTGCCTGCGGGCGAGAGCAGCTCCAAGAGCAGCGGCGTCCGGCCGATGCGGGGATGCTCGCGCAGACCGTACAGTTCCTGGACCCGGATCGCGACCGCCGGAACCTCGCGGTCATACCGGATTGCCACGCGCGTTCCCGTCGGTGCGGTGAAACGGGCCGGTGCCAGGCGCTCCAGCTCCCGCTGCATGTCATGGGGCAGCAGAGACAGCAGCGCCGCCTCCAGCCGTCCGCCGGCAAGGGCGGCAAGTTCGGGGCTGCCCGTCAGCCACGGCAGCAGCCACTCCTTCAGCCGCGCCAGAAGGGCTTCATCGGAAACATCCGGCCACGGATCGCCGGCATGGCGCTGCAGCCAGCGCATCCGCTCCCGGAGTGCACGGGCGCCGTCGCTCCACGGAAGGATGGCCAGCCCTTGCGCGCGCACTGCATCGAGGATGGCCGCGTCCGCCTCCGGCCCGGAAGGCGGCGGCAGCATCGCTTCCGTCAGGACCAAAGCGCCGAGCCGGCGCCGGCCGCGCCGCCGCAGCGTACCGGTCGCGGCATCCATCGTGACAGTCGACACGGTTTCGATGCGGCTCCCGGCCGCTTCCTCGATCTCCTCCAGGCGAATCGGTGCCGCCGCCAGGATCCGCAAATCGGCTGCCCTGCCGGTCAGGTCGGCGACAACGAGCCAGGGTTCGCCCGCCAGCGGATCGTCTTCGTCAAGTCGCGCGCCGCGCCCGTTTGCCAGCCTGAACTGCCCGGCCGCGCCGCGACCTTGTGCAATTCGGTCGGGAAAGGCATCGGCGAGCAGTCGGCCTGCCGAGGTTACGTCCCGGTCAGGCCCGTCCTGAATCAGCGCGGCCAGCCGCGCTGCGAGTGCCGTGGCTTCGCGGCTCTTCGGGCCGCGGTCGCCCCGCAGTCGCGCAAGTCGCCGCTCCAGATCCGTGCCGCTGCCCGCCAGGCCCCGCTCGCTCACGAGCAGGGCCAGCTCCGCCGCCATGCATGCAACGCCCCGCTTCCCGGCCTCGGCCAGCATTGCGGCAAGCCGCGGCGGCAAGGGCAGCCTGCGCATGAGCTTGCCTTTGCCGGTCACGCCGCCGCGGGCATCCAGCGCCCCAAGTTCCTGCAGCAGCCGCCTCGCCTCGGCGAGGGCGCCGTCAGGCGGAGGGTCCAGCAGGCGCAGCCCGCCCGGATCGATGCCGGAAGCAGCGCAATCGAGCAGCAGGCCGGAGAGATCCGAGGCAAGGATCGCCGGCGGCGGCGCCGGGGGCAGCGACGCATTCTGTCCCTCATGCCAGAGGCGAAGCGCAATGCCTGGCGCGGTGCGCCCCGCCCTTCCTGCCCGCTGGTCGGCCGATGCCTTCGACACGCGTACGGTCTCCAGACGCGTCACTCCGGCAGCCGGATCGAATTGCGGCAGACGGGCAAGACCGCTGTCAATGACGATGCGGACGCCATCGATGGTGATCGACGATTCGGCGATGGCCGTTGCCAGCACCACCTTGCGCCTGCCCTTGCCTGCAGGCTGTATGGCGGCATCCTGTTCCGCTCCCTCGAGGCCGCCATGCAAGGCATGGAGATCGACATCGCCGCCGACACGTCCCCGCAGACGCTCCAGTGTGCGCTCGATCTCTGCCCTGCCCGGAAGGAAGGCAAGGATGCTGCCGGTCTCGTCGCGGAGCGCAGAGCGGATCGCCACCGCCATCGCATCCTCGATCCGTTCCTGCGGCTGGCGCGGCAGGTAGCGTAGTGCCACCGGATAGCTGCGCCCCTCGCTGCGCACGATTTCGGCACCGCCAAGGAGATCGGCGACCGGCGCGGCATCAAGCGTCGCCGACATCACCGCCAGCCTGAGGTCGGGCCGAAGCGCCTCACGGATCTCCAGCGCCAGTGCGAGGCCGAAATCGACGTCCAGCGACCTCTCATGAAATTCGTCGAACAGGACGGCGCCGATTCCGGCAAGTTCGGGATCGTCGATCGCCATGCGCGAAAACACGCCGTCCGTGACCACCAGAATGCGTGTTGCCTCGCTGCTGCGGGTGTCGAAACGCACGGCATGGCCGACGGTCCTGCCGACCGGCTCTCCGAGCAGCGAGGCCATGCGCCGCGCGGCCGCCCGGGCCGCGATCCGCCTCGGTTCGACAAGAACGATCCGGCCCCGCCCCGCCACGCCCTGTTCCATCATGGCGAGGGGCACCAGCGTCGTCTTGCCGGCGCCCGGCGGCGCCACCAGCACGGCCGTTCCATTCCGTTCGAGCGCCCGCAGAAGCCCGGGCAGCGCGTCCTTCACCGGCAGATCGGGCAGGCCGGTCATTCCTCGCCGATCCGGATCACCGGACCGCCAGCAGCGTCGGCGTCTTCGGCATCATGCGTCACCAGCAGCGTCGGCAGCCCGCGCAGGCGGGCACGCGAGAAGACCAGTTCGCGCATCTGCTGGCGCAACGGTGCATCCAGGCCGGAGAAGGGTTCGTCCAGCAGGAGCATGCGCGGCTCGGAAAGCAGGATCCGGGCCAGCGCGACCCGCGCCTTCTGTCCACCCGACAAGGTGGACGGATCGCGTTCGCCCGCGCCCTCCAGGCCGACATCCGCCAGCGCCTCTTCGGCGCGGCGCCGGCGAGCGTCCCTGCCCCGGATCCGCTGCGGGATGGCAAAGACCAGATTGCTCAGGACCGACATGTGCGGAAACAGCAAGGCGTCCTGGAACAGCAGTCCGGCGCGCCGATCCTCCGCGGGCACCCCGGTCAGGTCCACGCCATCCAGCACCACCCTGCCGAACGCCTGGAAACTGGTATCCAGGAATCCGCCGACATAGGCGAGGAGGGTCGACTTGCCGGAGCCGGAAGGCCCCATCACCGTCAGCACAACTCCTGGTCGAACATGATGATTCACGGTCAGCAGTTTCCGATAGCCGAGCCGTAGGCTCACGTTCTCCAGTACCAGACCGTCCTGTTTCATCTGCAACCTATACCTGCAAGCCACGCCGCGACCGGAATAGCAAGGCAGGTACACAGGTTGCAATCAGAAATCCGGCCATCGGCAGCAGGAGCTGCAGGACGGCGTAGACCCCGATGACCCTCCGATTGCCTCCGGAGGCGAGCGCTACCGCCTCGGTTGTAATTGTCGTCAGCCTGCCGCCGCCGATCAGCAGGGTGGGCAGATAGAGGCCCACGGACACCGCGAAGCCGACCGCCGCTGCCGTCAGCACGGCCGGAAGCAGCATGGGCAACCTGATTCGCAGCAGCACCTGCCAGCGCGGCTTGCCGAGAGCTGCCGCGACGAACTCGTAGCGCCGGTCGAAGCCACGCCAGTGATTGCCGAGCGACAGGAAGACATAGGGAAGCACGAAGATCAGATGCGTCAGCACCAGCACGCAAATGCCGGCTTCGGCGCCCGTCAGCACGAACAGCTGGTTCAGTCCGGAAAGGAAGCAGATCTCCGGCACCACGAGCGGTGCGAACACCAGGCGGGAAAGCCCGGGGAGAGCCCGTTCCCTCGTCAGGCAGGACAGAGCCAGCAATGTCGCCAGCGCGGTCGATGCAAGACCCGTGACCAGGGTGGTCGCCAGCGGGCCGCCAATGCGCGGCCACGCGGCCTCCCAGCTGCGCGTGGTCCAGGAGGAAGGCAGGAGATCGGGGAACGGCCATGGACCGGCCACGGACCAGACCGCCAGCGAGCCGAGCCCGGCAAGCACGGCGACTGCCGCAGTCGTGATTGCCGCGGCGCCGGCCAGCGCAACGGTCCGGTCGCGGCGAAAGCGCATGCCCTGTCCGATGCAGCGCGCCAGCAAGACGCGTCCGACACGCTCGAGCGCGAACCAGGCAAGAATTGCGGTCAGTGTCAGCAGCAATTGCAGGACGGCAGCGGCGGAAGCCAGATAGCGCCCGGACAGGCCGGGATCGTTCATCCAGTCGAGTATGCGCACGGCGAGGGTCGGGGGAGTGGTCGGGCCGAGAATTGCCGCCACGTCGGCAGTGGAGGAGGAAAAGGCGATGACGGCGAAGACCGCCAGCCGGATCTGGCGATAGACCGAAGGCCAGGCCGTGCAGGCAAAGCCGGCGATCCTGCCGTAGCCGAGCGTGGAGGCGATGGCGCGGCACTGCGGCAGCCTGACCTGCGGCAGCGCCGCCAGGGTCATCAGGAACAGGAAGGGGATCTCCTTGATCACCAGTCCCGCCATCATGGCCAGGCCGTAGCGGTCCTGCACGAGCAGCAGGTCCGGCGGGCGTTCCCAGCCCGTCAGGCCGGGCGAAACCAGCCGCACCAGCAGCCCTGACGGAGCGATGAGGAAGGCGAAGGCAAAGGCAGCGGAAGCATGCGGCACGGAAAGCAGCGGCGAGACCAGATGCTGGACGCGGCGAAAGAACGGGGTTCCGGCATGGGCGGCGACAAACAGGAAGACGGTGCCGAGCGCCATGACGGCGGTGACGAGGCCCGCGGCCAGGCTGATCAGGGCCGAATGCAGGATGCCCGGCTGGCCGAACAGGACCGCGAAGTGCTGCAAGGTCAGCCTGGTGCCGCCGAGGATCGGCAGATAGCCGAAGGCAGGCAGCACCGTTCCGGCAAGCCCGGCAAGGACGGGAAGCAGAAGCAGTCCCAGCGCCAGCGCCGGTCCCGGCCTGGCCAGCATCGGACTCACTCCGCGGACACGAGGATCAATTGGCAACGCCGTAGCGTCGGTTCCATTCCTCCTCCAGCCTTTCCATCCAGGCGGGATGCGGTTCCTCCAGCGCCGGGCCGAGCTCGTCCGGCGCAAGCGTCGCGACACCGAGTTCGAGCGATTCGAAGCGAGCCCTGTCCTCGGCTTCGAGCGCTTTCAGGTCGAGAACCGTCGGGTCACCCCATATCCCTGGATCCTCCTTGCGTGCCTGGGCTTCCGGCGACAGCAGGAAATCGGCGAGCACCATGGCACCGGCCCTGGCGGATGCGTTGAAGGGGATGGCGACAAAATGCGTGTTGCCCAGCGTGCCGCCGGAGAAGACGAAGGAGCGTACCGAATCCGGCAATTCGCCGTTGGCGATCGCATTGGAAGCTTCCGACGGGTTGAACGCGAACATGATCTCGATCTCGCCATCGGCAAGCAGCTGCTTCATGGCTGGATAATTGCGGGGAAAGGCGCGGCCGCCGCGCCAGAGAAGCGGATGCAGCTCGTCCAGCCACGCAAATAGCGGCGCGGCGACGGCATCGAAATTCTCCGGCGCCTGCCTCAGGGCCTCGCGGTCCCCGGCCAGCTCGAGCAGCACCTGTTTCAGAAAGGACGAGCCGGTGAAATCCGGCGGCTGCGGATAGGTGAACCTGCCCGGATTCTGCCGCGCCCATTGCAGCAGCATTGCGGCGCTGCGCGGCATGGCGGCCGGGTCGGTGCGGGCCGAATCATGGAAGAAGACGAGCCTCGCCATGCCCCAGGGGCTCTCCAGCCCCTCGACCGGAATCGTGAAGTCGAACCGAACCGTCGGCTTTCCTGCCACATCGACGAAACGCCAGTTGGGCAGGCTTTCGGCCCAGCCCGGCATGTGCAGCAGGCCCTCGCGCTTCATGGCGGCGAAGTTCTCGCCATTGATCCAGATGAGGTCGACCGAGCCGCCTTCGGTGCGGCCCGCTGCCTTCTCCGTCAGGATGCGGCCGACGGCATGCGCGGTATCGTCCAGTTTCACATGCACGACCTCGACGTCGAACCGCCGGCGCATCTCCTGCCCCGCCCATTCGATATAGGCATTGATGTTCTCCGAGCCGCCCCAGGCATTGAAATAGACCGTCTGGCCGCGCGCCTCCGCCAGGACTGCATCCCAGTTGGCGGGGTCGGGCCCCTCCGCCCTGGCCAGCGCTGTCGCTGCCAGAACCAGGATCGCTGCGAAATGCAGTCTGATCATTGCGAAAGCCGATCTCATCACTGCCACCTCCGGTCGCCATTGAGCCTGCCGCGCACTTGCCTGTCAATGAGCCGGATGCGTCGCCGAAAGACCAGCAGGAGCGGAAACGTCATTGACAAGCAGATGCCATGACCGAAGATTGCGCTTCATCTGCCAGCGTATGGGAGTGGCGCATGTCGTTCCGGTTTCTCCTGCCAGTCATTTTCCTGCTCGCATTTGCCAGATTTTCGACCGCGCAGGATTTCGTCCTCACGCCTGACAGCGATTACTACGGGTTCGACCTGCGTACCGAGCTGGACATGACGCTGGAACAATGTCAGGCCGAATGTCTCGCCGACCCGCAGTGCCGGGCCTTCACCCACAACGCCAATAATGGCCGCTGCTTTCTGAAATCCGACTTCGGCACGATCCAGCCTTTCCGCGGCGCCACTGCGGGCAGGATTGCAATGCATGCCGGATCGGCGGACCTCGGTGCGCCGCCGCGCCTGAGCTTTGTGCCGGACTATCTGAGCGACGAGGCCGTCACCTACCGCACCGAACTGCTGCGGACGGTTTCCGCGAATGCGGAATCCGGATTTTCCATGCAGGAGCAGCTCGGCCGCCTGGCGCTCGCACAGGGCAACGCCATCGGTGCGCTCGAGCACCTGCGCGCCGCGCTCGCCATCGCGCCGGACGCCAGTGCCGTCTGGTCAGCCCTGTCGGAAGCAGCTCGCGCCGCCGGCGGGCAACAGGGCGTGGACAGTTGGCAGATGCGCACCACCGCCACGGCTGCGGCACTGAATGCCTACCAGACGTCGCGCAGTGCAGAGGAGCGCGCCGCCGCCCTGAAGCAACTCGGCTACGCGCTGGAATGGCGGCAGATGTTCCGCCCGGCCATCAATGCCTATGCCGCGAGCCTGGAACTGGTGGACGATCCGGCAGTACGGGCGCAATATCAGGACTTGCGCCAGCGCCAGGGATTCCGCGTCGTCGATCACACAATCGACTCCGACAGCCGCACGCCCCGGGTCTGCGTGCAGTTCTCGGAGCCCCTGCTGCGCAGCGGCGTCGACTATTCCGGTTTCGTCACGCTGGACGGCAGGGCCACTGACAATGTCACGGCCGGCGAGCGCGAATTGTGCGTCGAGGGGCTGCAACACGGCCAGCGCTACCGACTCGCGCTGCGCGCCGGGCTGCCGTCCTCGGTCGGCGAGACCTTGCAGGCGCCCGTCGCCCTCGAACTCTACATCCGCGACCGCACCCCGTTCGTCCGCTTCACCGGCGAGAATTTCGTGCTTCCGGCCCAGGGCCGTCAGTCGATCCCCATCGTCACGGTAAATGCTGCCGCCGTGGAGCTCACCTTGTACCGGATCGGCGAGCGCGGGCTGGCGCAAGTGTTGGCAGACTCGAAATTCCTGAGCCAGCTCAATGGCTTCGAGCTGACGACCCTTGCGGAGGAAAGCGGAGAGAAGATCTGGCAGGGAGTCCTCGAAACGCCGATCGAACAGAACCGGGAAGTCGTGTCCAGCCTTGCGATCGATCAGGTGCTGCCGGAACGCCGTCCCGGCATCCATGTTCTGTCGGCCAGCGTGGAAGGCGCTCCCGTCGAGGACTGGGATTCCCGGGCAACGCAATGGTTC
Source organism: uncultured Rhizobiaceae bacterium (assembly GCA_964386015.1). Lineage (GTDB taxonomy): Bacteria > Pseudomonadota > Alphaproteobacteria > Rhizobiales > Rhizobiaceae > CAYLGY01. The sequence goes on from CAYLSN010000001.1 coordinate 10,970, forward strand.
GTCATTTCCGATATCGGGCTTGCCGCCTATTCCGGCGAGGGCGGCGTGGAGGTCCATGCCCGTTCGCTGGCCAGCGCCGAGCCGCTCGCCGGAATCGCGCTGCAGCTTGTCGCCCGCAACAATGAGGTGCTCGGCGAGACGACGACGGGCGAAGACGGCGTCGCCCGCTTTGCCGCCGGACTTGCGCGCGGAGTCGGTGGCATGGCGCCGCAGCATGTTTCGGCGAGGGGACCGGACGGAGACTTCGCCTTTCTCGACATGGCGCGGGCCGGTTTCGATTTCTCCGACCGCGGCGTGGAGGGACGGCCCTCTCCCGGGGCCATCGACGTCATGGTGTGGACCGAGCGGGGAATCTACCGCCCCGGCGAGGAGATCCATGTAACGGCCCTGGCGCGTGACGACTCGGCGAATGCCGTTGGCGGGCTGCCGCTGACCTTCGTTCTCACGCGTCCCGATGGCGTCGAGTTCGGCCGGGTTGCGAGCACGGAACCGACGCTGGGCGGCCATTATCTGTCGCAGCGCCTGCCCGACAATGCCATGCGGGGCGCCTGGACCCTTGCGGTGCATGACGATCCGGGGCGCCCGCCGCTGGCTTCGAAGCCCTTCCTGGTCGAGGATTTCGTGCCCGACCGGATCGAGTTCGACCTGACGGCCGACCAGGCTGCGGCGCGACCTGGCGATAGCCTCGCGCTCTCCGTAGAGGGTCGTTTCCTCTACGGGGCGCCGGCGGCGGGACTGGTCCTCGAGGGAGATCTTCTCGTCCGGCCCGCGCAGCAATGGGACGCATTTCCGGGATTCCTTTTCGGTCTCGCCGACGAACGGGACGAGACCGGCACGCGCATTTCGCTCGGTGCCCTGCCGGCTCTGGACGAAGCCGGCCGCGCCGGATTTTCCGTGTCGCTCGACAGCCTGCCCTCGACGACCCGGCTGCTCGCCGCAGATGTGACCGTGCGCCTGAGAGAGGGCGGCGGCCGCGCGGTCGAGCGCAAGCTTGCCGTGCCGCTCCTGCCGCGGAACGTGATGATCGGCATCGCCCCGGCATTCGGCGGCAATGCGGTGCCCGAAAATTCGCAGGCCGCCTTCCGCATCATCGCCATCGACACCGAGGGACGGCGCACCGCGCTGGCCGGTGCCTCCTGGACATTGCTGAAGATCGAACGCGATTTCCAATGGTACCGGCAAGGCTCGAGCTGGAACTACGAGGCGGTGGACTACACAACCCAGGTTGCGGATGGCGAGATCGATGTCGGCGCAGGCGACCCGGCACGACTGGAGGTTCCGGTCGGCTGGGGCAGATACCGGCTCGAAGTGGAAGCGCCGGACGGCGGCGGAATCACCAGCGTCGAGTTCGATGCAGGCTGGCACGTCGCCGCAAGGTCCACCGATACCCCCGACGGGCTGGAGATGTCCCTCGATCGCGAGGTCTACCGGCCGGGCGACGTCGCGCGGCTGCGCGTCTCGCCCCGTTTCGGCGGCAAGCTCGTCGTCGTCGCCGGGGCGGAGCGGATCCTGACGACGATCCAGGCCGAGATCCCGGAGGAAGGCGGCACGGTGGAGATCCCGATCGGCGACGACTGGGGCGCGGGCGCATATCTCACGGCCACGCTCTACCGTCCCGCCGGCGACGACGGTTCGAGACTGCCGATGCGGGCGATCGGGGTGAAGTGGCTTGGCATCGATCCCGGAGAGAGACGCCTTTCCGTGCAGATCGAGGCGCCGGAACAGGTTCGGCCCCGCGACAGGCTGGAAATCCCGGTCCGGGTCAGCGGGGCGGGCGCGGGCGAAGAAGCCTATGTCACCCTCGCCGCAGTCGATGTCGGCATTCTCAACCTGACCCGATACGAGGCGCCCGACCCGGACGGCTGGTATTTTGGCCAGCGCCAGCTCGGACTGCAGATGCGCGATCTCTACGGCAGGCTGATCGACGGATCGGCCGGCGTCCCCGGTCGCCTGCGTTCCGGCGGCGATGGTCCCGCCATGGCCATCGAGGGCAGCCCGCCGACGGAGCGGCTGGTCGCCTTCCATTCCGGAATTGTCGAACTCGACGCCGACGGCCGGGCTGTCATCGGCTTCGACCTGCCGCAGTTCAACGGCACCGTGCGGCTGATGGCGGTCGCATGGACCGGGTCCGGCGTCGGGCATGCGACCCGGGACGTGGTGGTGCGCGACCCGGTCGTGGTCACGGCCAGTCTGCCCCGGTTTCTTGCTCCGGGCGACATCGCCGAGTTGCGGCTCGAGCTTGCGCTCGCCGACGCCCCTGCCGGGGAGTACGAGGTCGAGATAACCGCGGATGGTGCCGCCAGGATCGATTCCGGCCTTGCCCGCATCGAGTTGACCGGCCAGGGCCGCGCCGCCCATGTGGCGCGCATCGAAGGCATCAGGCCCGGAACCGCCGGGATCAGCATCGTGCTGGAGGGTGCCGACGGCCTGAGGCTGGAACAGCTGCACGAAATCCCGGTCCGGCCGGCCAATCCGGCCATGCCCGAACGCAGGGAGATCGAACTTGCGGCAAATGGCGGCAGTCTCCGGCTCGACAGGGGTCTCCTCGACGGCCATCATCTCGAAGATGCCTCGGTCACGGTTGCCGTGACGCCCCTGCAGGCGCTCGACGTCCCGGCATTGCTGATGTCGCTCGACCGGTATCCCTATGGCTGCACCGAGCAGGTGACGAGCCGGGCGATGCCCCTGCTCTATGTTGCGGAACTGGCGCAGAAGGCGGGGCTGGAACAGGATGCGCAGGCGAGCCTGCGCATCGACGACGCCGTGCAGCGCGTCTTGTCGAACCAGTCGGCCTCCGGCTCCTTCGGCCTGTGGGGTCCCGGCGCCGGCGACCTGTGGCTCGATGCCTATGTCTCAGACTTCCTGACGCGGGCGCGCGAGCAGGGCCATGCCGTACCCGATACGGCCATGCGCCTTGCCCTCGACAATCTGCAGAACACGCTCGCCTACACGACGGACATCGAATCCGAAGGTCCGGCCATGGCCTATGCCCTGTACGTGCTGGCGCGCAACCGCAGGGCCTCGGCCGGCGACCTGCGCTACTATGCCGACACGCAGATCGATGCGTTCCCGACCCCGATGGCCAGGGCGCAGGTCGGCGCCAGCCTCGCACTTTATGGCGACGGCCAGCGGGCCGGCCAGGCCTTCGCCGCGGCCCTGCGCATGGCGCAGCAGGGAGAAGGCCCGGACCTCAACCGCCAGGACTACGGCTCGGATCTGCGCGACAATGCGGCACTGATGGCGCTGGCGGCAGAGAGCCGCCAGTACCGGCCGGAAATGGCACGGCTCGTCAGCGACAGTCTTGCCGGCCGCGATCGTGCCAGCACGCAGGAGCAGGCCTGGATGCTGCTTGCGGCAAGGGCCGTCGAGTCCGCTGGCATCGCGCTCTCCGTAAATGGCCAGGAGCATGCGGGCAGCTATTCCGCCAACCTGTCCGGACCCGAGTTGGCGCAGTCGGCCCTGGTGCTCGTCAACCGCTCCCCCGAGCCGGTCACCGCCGTCGTTACCACCGTGGCGTCTCCGGACAGCCCGCTGCCGGCAGGCGGCAACGGTTTCAGCATCGAGCGCAGCTATTTCTCGATGTCGGGCGAGCCGGTGAATATCGGCGAGGCGCGGCAGAATGAGCGCTACGTGGCGGTGTTGCGCATCGTCGAGGAAAATGCGTGGCCGTCGCGCATCCTGGTCAGCGACCTCCTGCCCGCCGGGTTCGAGATCGACAATCCCGCCCTCGTCAGCAGCGCCAGCCTTGCCGGATTTGACTGGCTGCCCGAGACCGAAACCGCCCATCTCGAATTTCGCGACGATCGGTTCGTGGCGGCGCTCGACCGCAGTGACGACAGCAGCCGCGATTTCACGCTCGCCTATGTGGTGCGCGCGGTGACGCCCGGCACCTTCGCCCATCCGCCGGCAATCGTGGAGGACATGTACCGGCCGCAATTCTCGGCGCGCACCGCGGCCAGCGTGCTGACCGTGGCGGCGCCCTGATCCATGCCGCGCCGCCGGAGGATCCGGTTGGCGATCGCGGCGGCGCTTTGCGCTGCTGTCGCGATCGGCCTCGACCGGCTGGATCGCCAGTATCCGCCACCCCTCGAGCGTATTGGCGAGGTCGGCGCGGAACTGCTGGACCGGAATGGCCGGCTGCTGCGCGCCTTTTCCGGCACGAATGGCCGCTGGCGGCTGGCGGTTTCGCTCGAGGCGGTCGATCCGAAATTTGTCGAGATGCTGATCGCCTACGAGGACCGCCGCTTCTCGCGCCATCCCGGTGTCGATCCGCTGGCGCTCGGACGCGCGGCGCTGCAATGGCTGGTCAATGGCCGCATCGTTTCCGGCGGATCGACGCTGACGATGCAGCTTGCCCGGCTGCTGGAGCCTCGCGACGGCCGCAGCGTCGGGGCCAAGCTCCGGCAGGTGATGCGCGCCCTGCAGATCGAGCGGCGCCTTTCCAAGAACGAGATCCTGGCCGCCTATCTCACGCTCGCTCCCTATGGCGGCAACCTCGAGGGCGTGAGGGCGGCATCGCTCGCATGGTTCGGCAAGGAGCCCTACAGGCTGCAGCTCGAGGAAGCAGCGCTGCTCGTTGCCCTGCCGCAACTTCCGGAGAAGCGGCGTCCGGACCGCTTTCCGGCGGAGGCCGAACGCGCCCGGAACCGGGTGCTGCTGAGAATGGCCGAAGCAGGGCTTATCCCCGCCAGCGAGGTCGTCCGCGCGGCGGAACAGCCGGTTCCATCGCTGCGCCTTCCCTTGCCGGCCCTCGCTGCGCATGTCGCCGACGTGGCGCGGCTCGCCGATCCCGGGGCGCTCCGCCACGTCTCGACGCTGGACCGGGACGTGCAGGCAAGGCTGGAGCGGGTGGCGGCAGAAACCGCGCGCGGCCTTGGACACGATGTCTCCGTCGCGATCCTTGCCGCGGATGCCCGCACGGGCGAGATTCTCGCCGAAGTCGGCTCGGCCGGTTATCTCGACCACCGTCGCTTCGGCTGGATCGGCATGGTCCGGCAGCCGCGTTCGCCCGGCTCGGCGCTCAAGCCCTTCATCTACGGGCTCGCCTTGCAGCAGGGTATTGTCGCTCCGGCAACCATGATCTCCGACAGACCGGCGAATTTCGCCGGCTATCGCCCGCGCAATTTCGATCTCGCCTATCAGGGAGACGTGACGGTGAGCACGGCATTGCAGATGTCGCTCAATGTCCCTGCCCTGCACCTTCTGGAGGCGGTCGGACCTACCCGCCTGGCCGGCACCTTGCGCAAGGCCGGTGCGGATCTCATCCTGCCGCCGGGCGAAGCGCCGGGGCTTGCGGTCGGACTTGGCGGCGCCGGGCTTACCCTGAAGGATCTGGTGCAGCTCTATACCGCCTTTCCCAATCTCGGGCGCGTGGTCCAGCTCGGCAACGGCATCGACCGCAGGCCGGAAGCCGGACCGCGCATCCTCGAGGAAGCGGCGGCCTGGCAGGTAGCCGACATCCTCTCCGGCACGCCCCGGCCGGCGGCGGGCGGATCCCGCCGTATCGCCTACAAGACCGGCACCAGCTACGGCTATCGCGATGCCTGGTCCATCGGCTTCGACGGGCGCTACGTCATCGGCGTCTGGGCAGGATCGGCGGACAATCGCTCGATCCCGGGGCTTACCGGAATTGCGGCGGCTGCGCCTGCCCTTTTCCAGGCCTTCGCCCAGTCGGGCCTGGCGGGGGTCGACCTTCCTGCGCCACCGCCAGGCGGATCGCCCCTGCCGCAGGAGGATCTGCCGGCCGGCCTGCGCCGCTTCAGGTCGCCGGCGACAGGGCTGGTGGAAGTCGGTACGGCGGAACCGCCGCCGGAAATCGTCTACCCGCCGGAAGGAGCGCGTGTGGAACTGGACCGCGGCCGGAAGCCGCTGGTGGTCAAGCTGCAGGGCGGCCAGGCGCCGTTCCGCATGCTCGCCAATGGGAGACCTCTCCCCGGGGCACTGCGCCGCCGGACGGCGAGCTGGCATCCGGACGGTGCCGGCTTCTCGACACTGACCGTCATCGATGCGCGCGGACAGGCGGCGACGGTCACGGTTTATGTTGATTGAAGCGCTGCATGCCAGAGGATTCGATTGACGCCCGGGCATCAGCCTTTATCGTCGCATCGGGAAATCAGAACATATGAGGGGACGCCCCATGAACATCAGAAAGACCCTGCTTCCGTGCCTGGCCTCGCTCGCCATGTGCGGCATGAACGGCCCGGCTGCCGCCGAGGGGCCGGTGAAGATCGGCATGATCACGACGCTTTCGACCGGCGCCGGCTATCTCGGCCAGGATGTGCGCGACGGCTTCATGCTCGCGGTGGCCGAGGAGGACGGCAAGCTCGGTGGCGTGCCGGTCGAGGTGATCATCGAGGATGACGGGCTGAAGCCGGAGATCGGCAAGCAGCTCGCCGACCGTTTCCTCGAGCAGGAGAATGTCGAGATCGTCACCGGGCTGATCTTTTCCAATGTGGCGCCCGTCGTCGCCCCTCTGGCCCTGAAGGCGGGCGCTTTCTACATCTCGCCCAATGCGGCCCCGTCGACCTTTGCCGGCGAAGCCTGCCACGAAAACTATTTCGTGGTGTCCTGGCAGAATGACAGTCTCCACGAGAGCGCCGGCATCTATGCCAACAAGCTCGGCTACAAGAAGGCCTATATTCTCGCGCCGAACTATCAGGCGGGCAAGGACGCGCTGGCCGGGTTCAAGCGCTATTTCGAAGGGGAGATCGTCGAGGAAACCTACACGAAGCTCGACCAGACGGACTATGCTGCGGAGATCGCCAAGATCCGTGCCGCCGCGCCCGAGATGGTCTTCTATTTCCTCCCCGGCGGCATGGGGATCAATTTCCTGAAACAGTATGCGCAGTCCGGGCTCAACTCCGAGATCCCGCTGGTCCTGTCATCCGTGTCGATGGACGCGGCAATCCTGAAGGCGGTCGGCGATGTCGCGCTCGGCGTCCGCTCCACTTCACACTGGAACCACGATCTCGACAATCCGGCCAACAAGGCGTTTGTCGAAGGCTATGTCGCCGCCTATGACCGTGCCCCGACGGTCTATTCCAGCCAGGGCTACGATACGGCCAAGCTGATCGCCAGCGCGCTGAAGGCAACGGGCGGCAAGGTCAGGGAGGACATGGACGGCTTCCGCGCCGCCCTGCGCGCCGCAAGCTTCGACTCCGTGCGCGGCGAGTTCAAGTTCGACAAGAACCAGCATCCGGTCAATGACTGGTTCGGCCGCATCGTCGAGCGCGGCGAGGACGGCACACTTCGCAACAAGACGGTGGAAACCGTCGCGGAGGACCTCCGGGATGCCTATGCGGACCAGTGTTCGATGTGAGCCAGGTCCGTAGGCCGTACTTCGCTTCCCGCAGGGCGGTGCCGCGCGGGCAGCGCAGTATGGATGACGTATTCTCCCGATGATCCTCCTTGTCGAGCAGCTCCTGAACGGCATTCAGCTGGGAATCTTCCTGTTCCTGGTTTCCGCCGGACTGACGCTCATCTTCGGGATCATGGGCGTGATCAATCTCGCGCATGGTTCGCTGTTCATGACAGGCGCCTTTGTCGGCGCCAGCGCCGCCGCCGCGACCGGGTCGTTCTTTCTCGGGATCGCGGCGGGCGTCATCGCCGCCGGAATTGCCGGCCTAGTCATGGAATTGCTGATCATCCGCCACCTCTACCGGCGCGACCACCTGGACCAGGTGCTGGCGACCTTCGGGCTGATCCTGTTCGCGAACGAGCTCGTTTCGATGATCTGGGGCAGGACCCCGATCTTCTCCAGCACCCCGGACTTCCTCAATTCCTCGATCCGGATCCTGCCCGGCATCACCTACCCTGCCTATCGCCTGTTCATCATCGCGGTCGGCATCGCGGTCGCGGGCGCGCTCTACCTTGTCATCTCGCGCACGCGCATCGGCATGCTGGTGCGGGCGGGATCGACGCATCGCGAGATCGTCGGCGCTCTCGGCGTCAACATTTCCCTCCTGTTCCTGCTGATCTTCGGCCTCGGCGCCATGCTGGCGGGCCTGGCCGGAGCCATGGCCGGGCCGCTGGTCTCGGTGCAGACCGGCATGGGCGAAAGCCAGCTCATTCTTGCCTTTGTCGTCATCGTCATCGGCGGCATCGGTTCGCTCCGGGGAGCCTTCGTCGCGGCGCTGCTGGTAGGGATCGTCGACACTCTCGGGCGCGCATTCATTCCCGATGTTCTGAAACTGTTCCTGCCGGCCTCCGCCGCCGACGGCATCGGCGCAGGCCTCTCCTCCATGGCGATCTACCTGCTGATGGCGGCCGTGCTCGTCCTGCGGCCCTCCGGCCTTTTCCCGGTCACGGCGCGCTGAGCCATGAACAGCCGGCCGACACCCCTGCAACTGGCCATGATCGGCGCCTTCGCCGTCTTCGCGCTACTCGTGCCGCAATTGCTCGCCGCGATCGGACAGTCCTTCCTGATCGGCAGCGCCACGCGGATCGTGATTCACGCCATCGCGGCCATGAGCCTCAACCTGATCCTCGGCTATGGGGGCATGGTGAGCTTCGGCCACGCCGCATTCTTCGGCGTCGGTGCCTATGTCACCGGCATTCTCTCCTTCCACCTGTTCGAGGGGACAGCCTTCCTCGGCCTCGTCGAGGGCACCCATTCGGCGCTCGTCGCCTGGCCCGCCTCCATCCTCGTCGCCGCGCTGTGCGCCCTGGCGATCGGGGCGCTGAGCCTGCGCACTTCCGGCGTCTACTTCATCATGATCACCCTCGCCTTCGCTCAGATGCTGTATTTTCTCTTCGTCTCCCTGGAGCGCTATGGCGGCGATGACGGCTTCATGATGTTCGACGGCCGCAGCCGCCTGCCCGGCCTCGACCTCGACAACAATGCGAGCTTCTATTTCGTCTGCCTCGCCATCCTGTTCGCCTGCCTCGCCGGATTTCACCTTGTCGTCCATTCCCGCTTCGGCGCGGTGCTGCGGGGGTGCCGCATCAACGAGGCGCGCATGCGGGCGCTCGGATGCCCGACCTACCGGTACAAGCTCGCCGCCTTTGTGCTGGCGGGCGCGGTGGCGGGGCTTGCCGGCGCCCTTTCCGCCAACCTGACCGAGTTCGTCAGCCCCGACAGCCTGCACTGGACCCGGTCCGGAGACCTTCTGGTCATGGTCATTCTCGGCGGCATGGGCACGCTCTTCGGGCCGGTCGTCGGTGCGATGGTCTTTCTGCTGCTCGAGGAATTCCTGCCGATCCTGTTCCGCGAGGCAGGCCTGCCATTGCTGCAGGAGCACTGGCGGGTCGTGTTCGGTCCGCTGCTGATCCTGATCGTGCTGTTCGCGCGGCAGGGAATCTACGGCACGCTCATTGCCCGGAGCAGGACACCATGACGCCGATGCTGCAGCTGAACGGCCTGCGCAAGTCGTTCGGCGCCATCCGTGCCGCCGACGGCCTGGAACTTGCCGTCCTTCCGGGGGAACTGCATGCGGTGATCGGTCCCAACGGCGCCGGCAAGACCACGATGGTCGCCCAGCTCGCCGGGCAGATCCGGCCGGACAGCGGCGCGATCCTGTTCGAAGGCCGGGACATCACCCATGTGCCCGAATACAGGCGGCCGCATCTCGGCCTGGTGCGCTCGTTCCAGATCACTTCTGTCTTTCCCGAACTCTCGGCGCTCGAAAACGTGGCGCTGGCCGTGCAGATCCGGTCCGGGCACAGCTTCCGCTTCCTGCGGGCCGCCAGCCGCGACTGCCGGCTGACGGAACCGGCACTGCGCCACCTCGAAGCGGCAGGGCTGGCGGGTGAGGCGCATCGCCAGGCAGCCATGCTTGCCCACGGCCAGCGCCGGCAGCTGGAAATCGCCATGGCGCTGGCGCTGGAGCCGCGCCTGCTCATCCTGGACGAACCGATGGCGGGCATGGGGGCGGAAGAAAGTGCTGCCCTGGTCGATCTGCTGCAGTCGCTCAAGGGAAAGCTGACCATGCTGCTCATCGAGCATGACATGGACGCGGTGTTTCGACTTGCCGACCGCATTTCCGTACTGGTTCAGGGCCGCGTGATCGCTTCCGGAAGTCCGGACGAGATCCGGGCGAGTGCGGAAGTGCGCGCTGCCTATCTGGGCGAAGACGGCGATGCTTGACGTACGAGCCCTCACTGCCAGCTACGGCCAGGTCCAGGTCCTGTTCGGCGTCGATTTCTCGCTGCAGCCCGGCGAGATCGTCACCCTGCTCGGCCGCAACGGCATGGGCAAGACCACCACCGTGCGCGCCATTACCGGACTCGGCACGTTCCGTTCCGGCAGCATCCGGTTCCAGGGCCGCGAGATCGCGGGCATTCCCTCCCATCGCATTGCCCGGCTCGGAATCGGACTTGTGCCGGAAGGACGGCAGATCTTCCCGACGCTGACCGTGCGCGAGAATCTCGTGGCGACCGCCGCGAATCGTGGCGGCAGGAAGGACCCCTGGAGCCTCGAACGCATCTTCGCGATGTTTCCCGTGCTTGCGCAGCGGCAGAAGCAGCGCGGCGGCCTGCTCTCGGGCGGCGAACAGCAGATGCTGGCGATCGGCAGAGCGCTCATGACCAATCCGGCGCTGCTGATCCTCGATGAGGCCACGGAGGGCCTGGCGCCGATGGTGCGCGCCGAAATCTATCGCTGCATCGCGGCACTGAAGGCTGCCGGCCAGTCGATCCTGATCATCGACAAGCATCTGGGCGAGCTCGTGCGCATTGCCGACCGCCACGTCATCATGGAAAAGGGCAGAACCGTCTGGAGCGGGAGCAGCGAGGAGTTCCGCGCCACGCCCGATCTCCGGCAGCGCTATCTCGGCATCTGATCAGAGAAAGAACGATCGCCGCAATCCCGGCAGGCCGCGGCCTTCCTGCCTGAAGACGAATCCGAGGCGGGCGAAGATCGAGGCCATGAGCACCGCGAAGCCGAAGCCGAGACTGAAACCGGCAAGAGTATCGGATGGAAAATGGGCGCCGACAATCACGCGGGTGAAGGCGAACCACAGGCCGAGCACCATGATGGGAAAGCGCATGCGCGGCAGGCACAGGAACAGCACCGCGGTCATGGCGCCGACCGTGGTCGAATGGCCGGAGGGAAAGGAGGCATAGGTATTGCCGGACAGGGGGTCGAAGGAGAATGGCCCTTCGCCTGCATGCGGCCTCGCCCTGCCGATGAGGCGCTTCACCGTCGTCACGAACAGACCGGACACTCCGACGGACAACATGATGTAGAGAGCAAGGCCTGCCCAGTTGCTGAGGCGGAGCAACCGTCGGGGAGGAACGCCTCGCCATTGCAGAAGGCTCAGGATCAGAAGGATCAGCGCCGCCGGAGCCAGATACCAGCCGCTCAGACCGACATCGGTCATCCACCGGGCAGGAACGCTCAGCCATGCCGGCCACCTGCCGTAATATTCCGCCGCCAGTGAATCGAGAACAAGGCAGGCGAGCGCAACGAACAGGGCGGCAAGGATCCCGAACGGCAGCAGCACGCGCGGCATCGGACTGCCGGGACCGCGCCGCCGTCGCGCCTGTACCAGCTGAACGGCCTGGCGAAGATTCTCCCGTGCGCGGCCGGTCAGCCCCTTCATTGGCTGCCTGCCTCCGCGTCGCGCAAGCTGTACAGGCCCAGTTCGAGCCACCTGCCATTCGAATAGTTGACGCCAGCGATCCTGGCCAGGAGATCGAGCTGATCGTGCCCGAGCTGTGCGGCGAGCGCCTGTTCGTCGCCGACAGGAACCAGGGCAAGGGCGCAGGAAGGACCGGCGCGCAAATGGGCTGCCACACCGCCGATATCGGTCAGCCGGGTTTCCGTGCCTGCCAGGAACACCAGACTCGGCTCATGGAACCCGCTCGCCGCGAGGACCGGATCCGCGCAGGGAGCCGTCTCCTGCATGGCAGCGACGATGCGCGGCGACAGCCACATCCGCTCGAGCGATGGCGCAACCAATCCGTACAATGCACCATAGGCCAGCGCCGCCGCCACCGCTGTCGCCAGCATGCCGCGCTCCGATCCGGCGTGGCGCCAGCCCAGCCAGCCCGTACCCAGCAGCAGAAGGGCGGCGGCAAGAGCGGCGACCGAAATTCCCGCGCCGAGATAGGCTGGCGCCGCGATCGCGATCGCCGCCAGCAGCAAGGTGACGAGCGCATGCATGGCTCCGGCGCCTCGCAACGCCCAGGCTTGCCAGCCGGCCCCGGCCGTCGGGACGCGCTCGCCAGCGGCACCGAAGGCAAGCGCCAGCGCCGGATAGGCCGGCAGCACGTAGTGCGGCAGCTTCGTCGGCACGAGTTCGCACAGCAGCCACCAGGGAACCAGCCAGCAGAAGAGGAACAGGAGCGCCGGCTCCCTCCTGCCGGGCAGCGTCATTGCGGCCGCGAGCAGCAGCGGAGCGAGCGGCCAGGCATAGAGGAAGAAGGTGAGCACGAAGTATCCCGGCGGCGCGCAATGAGATTCCTGTCCGCCGGCGACCTTGGCCAGCATGTCGGTTCCTACCGAATCGGCCCAGAAGGAACCGCCGCTGATCAGGGTGATGGCGATCAGCCAGGGCGCGGCGATGAGCAGGGCGAGCAGGAGGCCGCGAACCGGCTTCAGTTCCCGCAGCCACCTCCTCTCGCGCTCGAAAACCCACAAGGCCGCCACGGTCAGGAGGCTGATCAGCGGCACGATCGGCCCCTTGACCAGAATGGCGAGACCCTGCGCGATCCAGAAGAGCCATGCGGCGCCGCGCCAGACGCTGCCGCCATTCCGGACAGTGGAATGAATGGCCATCAGCGCGCCCTGTGCCGTGACCGCGAGGCCGAGAAGCATGGCGTCGGTCTTGGCGATCCTGCCTTCGAAGGCAACCCCGAACATCGCGGTCAGCGCGAGGGCGGAAACGAATCCGGCTGTGGTCCCGAACATGGCCCTCCCGGCTAGGAAGGTGGCAAGGATGGCGAGCAGCATGCCGGCAACGGACACCAGCCGGTAGTGCCAGATCGGCGCCAGCGCACCCTCGCCGCCCGCAACAATGGCGAGCGACTGCAGCCAGTAGATTCCAACCGGCTTCTTGTAGCGCGTCTCTTCCTGAAAGCGGATGTCGACAGGATTGCCGCTTTCGACCATCTGTCTCGTTGCCTGGACATAGCGGCTTTCGTCGCGGTCGATCGGCGGCAATGCCGCAATTCCCGGCAGCACCGTTGCCAGCGCCAGCATCAGGAGCAGGATCAGCCGCATCGCGGAATTGCGCCGCTCAGCCCGCATCCGTCATGGCGGCTCGGCGCTCGGCGGCGATCAGCCAGAGATTGCGGATATAGACGAAGAGGCCCAGTCCCTGCCCGGCAATGAAGACCGGGTCCTGGCGCTTGACGGCGTAGATGAACAGCAAGGCGCCGCCGGCGAGCGAAAACAGCCAGAACGCCACCGGAATGACGCTGCGGCGGGCACGCTCCGAGGCGATCCACTGTACGACGAACCGCATGGTGAACATGGCCTGTGCCACGAAGCCAAGGAAAACCCAGGCATCGAACTGATCGACGAAGACGGCCTGCAACCAGTCGAGCAGGTAGCGGAAAGACTCAGCCATGCGGAATCTCCTCGGGCTGCGGCATCCGGCGGCGCCGGCGTCTCAACCACCAGACGCCGAAAAGATCCAGCGCGCCCTGCAGGCCCCGGTCGAATATGCCGTAATTCGACCTGCCATGGCGTCGTGGCCGGTCAATCACGTCAAGATGTGCGATGTCGTATCCTTCCTGCAGGACCAGGGCGGGAACGAAACGGTGCGTGCCGTCGAAGAAGGGCAGACGGCGCAATATTTCCGTGTGAATTGCCTTGAGCCCGCAGCCGGTATCGCGGGTGCGGTCGCGCAGCACCCGGTTACGCAGCCCGTTGGCGAAACGGGATGCCAGACGCTTCATCCGCGAATCCCGCCGCTTCAGACGCTGGCCCTGCACCATGCCGCAGCCTGGCCCGCCCTCGACCAGCCGGTCGATCAGCGCCGGAAGATAGGCCGGATCGTTCTGGCCGTCGCCGTCAAGGGTAGCCACGATGCTTCCCCGTGCTGCCCAGGCGCCGGAGCGAAGGGCAAGGCTCTGACCCGACGACCGGGCATGGCGAATTTCCCGCAATGGAAAGCCGCAGATGCGGGCCTGTTCGGCAAGCACCTCCGCCGTACGGTCGGTGGAACCGTCATTGACGACGATGACCTCGAAGCTGCGCCCCTGCATGGCCTGCCCGATTTCGGCCAGCAGTGCCGGAAGATTCTCGGCTTCGTTCCGGCAAGGAATGACGATGGATATGGACGGAACCGTCATCGGCGAAGTCCTCGTTCATGAAAACACCTTCGCCCGGAGGATCAATCGGCGCAGAACAGTGCGGTGCGGGCGATACCTACGCCATCGCATGTGCCTAGGCAAGAAGCGCCAATACAAGTTCATTCGGAAGAATTGCAATACGTGAAACGCTCGGCTACAGGCCTGCCAAGGCGGGCGGTCCGCCATTATTCCTGCGAGCTTCCATGAACCCGCCTTCCATGTCGACAGCCAGCGATGCGAGATGGTTCCAGCGCCTCCTGGTCGCGCTCGCCCTGCTGCTGGCTTGGCGCCTGTACACCGTGCATGTCGCCGCCATCGATCTGTATTTCGACGAGGCGCAATATTGGGCCTGGTCGCAGGAACCGGCCTTCGGCTATTTCTCCAAGCCGCCATTGATTGCCTGGCTGATCCGCCTGACGACCGGCATGTGCGGAGATTCCGAGTTCTGCGTCCGGCTCGGCGCGCCGCTCCTGCATTCGGCAAGCCCGATCCTGATCTATCTGGCTGCCGCACGCCTTTATGACGGGCGGGTGGGATTCTGGTCGGCCCTCGCATTCGCGACCGCGCCCGGCATCTCCTTCTCCTCGGCCCTGATTTCGACCGACGTGCCGCTGCTCTTCTTCTGGTCAGGTGCATTGCTGGCATGGATCCTGCTGCTCGAGAACCGCTCGCTGGCCGCGGCGGCGGCGCTTGGCATCTGTCTCGGTCTCGGCCTGCTCTCCAAATATGCCATGGTCTATTTCGTGCTTTGCGCGGCGATCTGGCTGGTCCTCGATCCGGAGTCGCGCTGGCTGCTGCGGGACCGCAGGCTCGTTGTCATTCTCGGCATCCCGCTCCTCTTTGTCGCACCCAACATTGCCTGGAACATCGACAACGGCCTCGTCACCTTCGCCCATACCGCCGACAATGCCGCCTGGGGCAGCAATCTGTTCCATCCGGTCCGGGCGCTCGAGTTCTTCGGCGCGCAGTTCGGCGTCTTCGGGCCGATCCTGTTCGGGGCGCTGATCTGGATCGCAGGCACAGCGGCCAGGCACGGCGCGCCTCGCGCGAGGCGGATGCTTCTCACCTTCTCGCTTCCGGTGCTGATTCTGATCGTGATCCAGGCCTTGCTGTCGCGAGCCCATGCCAATTGGGCAGCCGTCACTTATCCGGCCGCGGCGATCCTGGTCACCGAAGCCATGTTCCGTGCGGGCTGGCGACGGCTGCCGGTGATCTCGCTGGCGCTGCATCTCGTTGTTCAGGCTACTCTGACGGCGGGCCTTGCCGGAGCGGCGAGCATCGCCCTGCCGGGCCGGATCGATCCGTTCTGGCGGGCACTGGGGTGGCGCGACACCGCCGAGGCCATCCGCAGGGTCGTTTCGGAGCAATCATTTGACTCGATCGTCACTACGGATCGCTACATGAGCGCAGAACTGCTCTACTATCTTCGCGACCTCGATCTTCCGATCAGGGCCTGGAGGCCGGAACCCGTGCCACGCGACCATTTTCAGCTCACCCGCCCCTTCGGCAGCGGCGATCCGCTACCGGCCCTGCTGGTTGCGGAGGGCGGACTGCCGGCCGGGCTGCGGCCGGATGCGGCGGTTGAGGTTGCGACGCTGGAGATCGCGGCGGGGGCCAAGAAGATGCGCCGTATCGAGTTGTTCGCGCTCCAACAGGCACCCGGGAATGAATAGCGTCGTTCCCACCCTCGCCGTCGGTCTGCTGGCCGCCGTCCTCTTCCTCGCCCTGCCGCTGCTGGACATTGCCGCCAGCGCGATGCTCGCCGATGGCGCCGCCGGCTTTCCGCTCGCCGGCGCGCTCCCGGTCCGGATCATCCGGGAAGCCTTCAACCTGGTTTTCGCCGGCTTCTGCGTCGTCGCGGCCGGAGGCCTCGCCGTGACCTTCCTGCTGCGCCGGCGGCTCTTCGGGCTGGGCGCGAACGCATGGCTGTACCTCATTGCCTGCGCCGCAACAGGCCCGGGCCTGGTCACCAACCTGCTGTTCAAGGATCATTGGGGCCGGGCACGGCCGGCACAGATCGCCGAATTTGGCGGCGACCTTGACTTCACCCCGGCGCTCCTGCTCTCGGATCAATGCGAGCGCAACTGTTCCTTCGTCTCCGGCGAAGCATCCTCGATCTATCTGATGTTCTTTGCCCTGGCGATGCTGTTTCCGTCCCGGCAGCGGCGGCTCGTGCTCGCCGGAATTCTCGCCGGCAGCATCGCGGGGCTGATCCGCATGATGGCCGGTGGACATTTCCTCAGCGACGTCGTCTTCGCCGGCATCTTCATGGCCCTGGTCGCGCAGCTTCTCGCCGTTCCCCTGCTCGGCCGGGAAAGGGCGTCAGGTGCGGTCGGGACCTGATTCGGGCGCCGGATCCGTGTCGCGTTCCAGATCCTGAATGATGCCGAAGAAGCGGCGCATGAACCGCTCCATCAGGCCGAGCGATTGTTCGAACTCTTCCTCGGTCGGCAGATCGGCGGATGGCCGTTCCTTTTCCATCGCGGCAAGCCGCCGCTCCAGCGCGTCGATCCGCGCGCGCAGGTCCTCGAGCTCGGCCAGCAGGGCGGCACGCTCGTCCGCGGCGGTCCGGCAGACCATCTGCTCGCCCTGCTCCGTGCACCGGGAGATTTCGCCCGTCTGCCGGTCCAGCCGGATGAAAGCCTCGCCGGAACGTTCGATCTGGAATCTCGGCTCCTGCGCCCCGGCGCCTGACGCCAGCAGACACAGGGACGCCGCCAGATGCAGGAAACCTCGCATGGCGTACCTCCGATGATCAGCTGGGACTCATAGAACATTTATCCTGCGGAAAGTACCCCGAAATGCTTTCTTCCCGCAGCGAGCAGGTCTATATGCGCGCCATGCCTGAACTCATCTACAAGATCTGTGCACGCGAGCTGTGGGAAGAAGCGGAACGCAAGGGCGTGTTCGAGGGCGCTCCTGTCGACCTTGCCGATGGCTACATCCATTTCTCGACGGCGGCTCAGCTTCGGGAAACCGCAGCCAGGCATTTTTTCGGCCAGGATGGGCTGGTGCTGGTGGCGGTGGATGCGGGGCGCCTCGGCGAGGCACTTCGATATGAACCGGCGCGCTCAGGTGAACTGTTTCCGCATCTCTACGGCCCGCTGCCGATCTCGGCCGTCATCCGGTCGTCCGCCCTGCCGCTGCAGCCGGACGGCTTCCACGCATTTCCGCCGCTGGACGAGTAGCCCCATATGTACGCACCGGCCCGATGCCTCCTGTTCAGGCTGGATCCCGAAACCGCGCACCGTCTCTCCGTGACGGCGCTGAAGAGCGGCCTGCCGCTGACCGTTCCGCCCGTGGCTTCGCCGCGCCTGCGGGTGCAGGCCGCCGGGCTCGACTTTCCCAACCCGCTCGGCATGGCTGCCGGATATGACAAGAATGCGGAAGTGCCCGGGGCGCTGCTGAGGGCAGGTTTCGGCTTCGTCGAGGTCGGTACCGTCACGCCCCGTCCCCAGAGCGGAAACCCGCCGCCTCGCCTCTTCCGGCTTCCGGCCGATCGCGCCGTCATCAACCGGCTCGGGTTCAACAATGAGGGCCACGTTGCGGTCCTGGCCCGTCTGGAAAAGACGAAGCCCTCGGGCATTGTCGGGGTCAATCTCGGCGCCAATCGCGACAGCACCGATCGCGTCGCGGACTACGAGCGCGGAATCGAGGTCTTCGGCGCGGTGGCGGACTATCTGGCGATCAACATCTCGTCGCCCAACACTCCGGGCCTGCGCGACCTGCAGGCGGCAGAAAGGCTGGCGGAACTGCTGACGCGATGCATTTCGGCCAGGAACCGGACCGGGCGGCGTGTTCCCCTGTTCGTGAAGCTGTCTCCGGATCTGGACGACGCCGAACTCGACGAAACTGCCGCCGCCATCGCCGGGGCGGGCATCGAAGGCATCATCGTCTCGAATACGACTGTCCGCCGCGACGGACTGCGTGCAAGCCGGGAAGCGGCGGAATCAGGCGGGCTGTCGGGCGCCCCCCTGTTTGCTCGCTCGACGCGGGCGCTGGCAAGGCTGCGACGGCGCCTTGGCCGGGACATTGTCCTGATCGGGGCAGGCGGGATCGATTCGGCGGAGGCGGCGCTCGAAAAGATTCGTGCCGGGGCAGACCTGCTGCAGCTCTACACCGGCCTCATCTACCAGGGTCCGGGCCTTCCCGGGCGCATCGTCTCCGGGCTCGACCATCAGGCGAGGCGCGACGGCCTTGCATCGATCCGCGAGCTCCGCGACAGCAGGCTCGATCATTGGGCCGATCTGGCGATTGACTGAGAGAAACGGCCCGGCACATTGTCCGGGCCAGGCCGGATCATCCGGGAAAGACAAACTGCAGCACCTTGCGGCCGGCATGTGTCAGATGCATCCGCATCGCCTCTGCCGCCGCCTCGGCATCGCCGGCGATCAGAGCCTCGACGATGGCGCGATGTTCCGCGAGCGACGCCTGCACGCGATCCGCGTGGCGAAACTGCTGGAGACGGAATGGCGCGGTGCGGGCACGGATCATGCCCATCAGTTCCCGCAGCGTATTGTTGCCTGCCGCCTGCCAGATGAACTCGTGCATGCGCTCGTTCGCCTCGGCATAGGCCAGCATGTCGCTGCGGTCGGCTGCAGCCTCGCAGGCCTCGGCCAGCCTCTGCAGCTCGATCCTGTCCAGCCCTCGCATTCTGGCTGCGGCGAAGCGGGCGCAGAGGGCCTCGAGTTCCGCTGCCGACTCGAAGAGCGAGACGAGCTCTTCCCGGCCAGGCCGCGCCACGACCGCGCTGCGATTCGGTGAATGCTCGACCAGCCGCGCCGCCGCGAGCTGCCGGATTGCTTCGCGAACCGGCGTCCGCGACACACCGAGTTCGCGGGCCACGGAACTCTCCTCGAGGCGCGTCCCCGGGGGCAGTTCTCCGTTGATGATCCGGCGCTCGAGCTCCCGGCAGACGAATTCCACCAGCGATCGTGTCCGTGTCCGGTCCTTTTGCACCTGCCCTCCGATTGCATGTAATCGTTCGAAACTGTATACACTTGCGACGGCAAAGGGTGAAGAGAGGAAGTTTCATGGCCGAAACGCTGCATGAGCTGCTGCACGCTGGCGAAGCCGGCAATATTGCACTGGCTGCCCCGGGGCGACCGCCTTTGCGCTATGGCGAGTTCCGCAAGCTGGTGGACGACACTGCCGCCCGCCTTGCCGGGCTCGGCATCGGCCGCGGCGACCGGGTGGCGATCGTGTTGCCGAACGGACCGGAAATGGCCAGTTCCTTCCTGGCTGTGGCATGCTGCGCAACGACAGCGCCTCTCAACCCGGCCTATCGCGCGGATGAGCTGGAGTTCTACCTCACTGACATCGGCGCCAGGGCGATCCTGGTCGGCGCGGACGAGGACGGCCCCTCGGTCGAGGTTGCAAACCGGCTCGGCATCGCCATCCTCCGGCTGCAAACCGGACCGGACCTCCCCGCCGGCAGCTTCACCATTGCGGGCGATGCCGCCGGGAGCGCGATTGCCCCTGAGCTTGCGCGCGCGGACGATGTCGCGCTGCTGCTGCATACTTCCGGCACGACCTCGCGGCCAAAGCTCGTGCCGCTAACTCACGCCAATCTGGCGGCATCGGCCCGGCACATTGTCGCCAGCCTGCACCTGACCGCTGACGACCGCTGCCTCAACATCATGCCGCTGTTCCACATCCACGGTCTGGTGGCAGCGGTGCTTTCCTCGCTGGCGGCCGGCGCCAGTGTCTGCTGCACGCCGGGATTCAACGCATTGAAGTTCTTCCAGTGGATGCAGGAAGCACGGCCGACATGGTACACGGCTGTGCCCACCATGCACCAGGCAATTCTCGCACGGGCTGCCCGCAACTCCGAGATACTGCAACAGTCGAGATTGCGGTTCATCCGGTCGTCCTCGGCCTCTCTGCCCAGCCAGGTCATGGCGGAACTGGAAAGGACCTTCGGCTGCCCGGTCATCGAAGCGTATGGCATGACGGAAGCGGCGCACCAGATGGCGAGCAACCAGCTGCCGCCTGGCCGGCGGAAGCCGGGGCATGTCGGGGTGGCGGCAGGTCCCGAAGTGGCCATCATGGCGCCGGACGGAAGATTGCTGCCTCCCGGGCAAACCGGCGAAGTCGTCATTCGCGGCCCCAACGTGATGTCCGGCTATGAACGCAATCCCGCCGCGAACGAGGCCGCATTTGCCTTTGGCTGGTTCCATACCGGCGACCAGGGGGTGATGGACGAGGACGGTTTCCTCAGGATCACCGGCAGGCTGAAGGAGATCATCAACCGGGGCGGCGAGAAAATCGCACCGCTCGAGGTCGATGAGGTGCTGATGGACCATCCGGCGGTAGCGCAGGCGGTGACTTTCGCCATGCCGCACGACAAGCTTGGCGAGGAAGTTGCGGCTGCCATCGTCCTTCGCGACGGCAGCGAGGCCAGCGAGAACGAACTGCGCGCATTTGCAGCGGAGCGGCTGGCGGACTTCAAGGTGCCCAGGCGGATCGTGATCCTGGACGAGATTCCCAAGGGGCCGACGGGCAAGCTGCAGAGGATCGGTCTTGCCAGGACGCTCGGTCTGGGAGGCGATGCGTGAGCACGATATGCATTTTCGGCGCCGGCGCCATTGGCGGGCTGATGGCCGCCCATCTATCGGCCGCGGGGGAGGATGTCGCGATCGTCGCGCGCGGCCCGCATCTCGAGGCCATGCGCCGCAACGGGCTGAAGGTCATCGGCAAGAGCGGCACACTGCATGCCCGGCCGCGAATCCTCGAAGGGGCGGAGGAGACGCCGCCGGACTTCCTTGTCCTTACGCTAAAGGCACATTCGCTGCAGGCTGCCCTGCCGGCGATCCGGCCGCTGGTGGGCCCGAGGACGACCATCGTCGCCGCCGTCAACGGCGTGCCGTGGTGGTATTTCCACGGTGTCGGCGGCGAGCTCGAAGGCCGCATTGTCCGCTCCGTCGATCCGGACGGCGCCCTGTGGGAAGCATTGCCGCCGGCACGGACCATCGGCTGTGTCGTGCATCCAGCCGCGGAAATCGTCGAGCCGGGTGTGATCGAGCACAGCTATGGCGACCGCTTCTCGATCGGGCCGGCGGCGCCGGGCAGCGACCTCCCGGTTGAGACATTTTCGCGCATGCTGATCGGCGCCGGGCTGAAATCGCCCATACGCCGCGACATTCGTGAGGAACTTTGGGTGAAGCTCTGGGGGAACATGGCCTTCAATCCCGTCAGCGCCCTTACCGGCGCGACGCTGGATGTGCTGCTCTCCGATCCGGGTACGCTGAAGGTCGTCCGCGACATGATGCTGGAAGGCCAGGCGGTCGCCAGCGCGCTTGGCGTTCGTCTGGCCATCGATGTCGATCGCCGCATCGAGGGCGGCCGATCCGTCGGCGCGCACCGGACCTCGATGCTGCAGGATTTCGATGCAGGCCGTCCGACGGAGATCGAGGCGCTCCTTGGCGCCGTGGTCGAAATCGCCGGCTGGCTGGATGTGCCCACCCCGATCTCCAGCGCCATCCTCGCTCTTGTGCGGCAGAAGGAAACGATCCGGCGCGGGCTCAGCGCCTGAGTACCCCCGGCAGGACGCACAGCATCTCGTAGAGCAGATTGGCGCCGATCAGCGCGGTATTGCCGCTCGGATCATAGGGCGGCGATACCTCGACCAGATCGCAACCGACGATATTGAGCCCAGCGCAGCCCCGAACCAGTTCCAGCGCCTGCCAGGTTGTCAGCCCGCCGATCTCGACAGTGCCGGTACCGGGCGCGAAGGCCGGATCAAGGCTGTCGATGTCGAAACTGACATAGGTGGGTGCGTCGCCGATGCGGCGGCGGATGTCCTCCATCAGCGGCGCGAGC
The DNA here is from genome assembly GCA_964386015.1 of uncultured Rhizobiaceae bacterium. Classification (GTDB taxonomy): domain Bacteria; phylum Pseudomonadota; class Alphaproteobacteria; order Rhizobiales; family Rhizobiaceae; genus CAYLGY01. The sequence continues at coordinate 33,029 of CAYLSN010000001.1, forward strand.
GATCTGTACCAGCACTCTTCCGCCGGCACGACCGTCCAACCCTGGCGGCGCGCCCAGCCGAAATCGTCCGGGGAATAGCCGGTGCCGCGCAGTCCGATCTGGAAAACCCGGTCGTTCTGCAGCAGGCCGTCGTCGAAGCTGCGGCGAAACGGCGTGCCATGGGCAATCTTCTCGCCGAACATCTCGTCATTGATGTCGGCATGCGCGTCGACATGGATCAGCGCCACCGGACCGTGCCGGCGCGCCATCGCCCGCAGGACCGGATAGGTGAGGGTATGATCACCGCCGAGAGTCAGCGGGATGCAGCCATGTGCGAGGATCCGGTCATATGCTTGCGTGATGATGTCCACCGTCTTCTTCAGGTCGAACGTGTTGATGGCGACATCGCCGATATCGGCCACCTGCAGGCGGTCGAAAGGAGCGGCGCCGGTCGCCATGTTGTAGGGACGGATCATGCAGGACTCGGCGCGGATCTGCCGCGGGCCATGCCGCGTGCCGGACCGGTTCGACGCGCCGATATCCATCGGGATGCCGACGAAACAGGCATTCAGACCTTCCGCCGTCGGCTGCGACGGCAGCCGCATCATGGTTGACGGCCCGCCGAAGCGAGGCATTTCGTTGCCGCCGAGCGGCTGGTTGTAACGCATGGACATGAAGTTCCTCCCCATTTGCCCGGCATCGCGCTCCCGGGCAGGCGGGGCAACATACCCGCGGCCGCCGGTCACTACAAGAAAGGCCGCGCTGATATTCGGGCGGCCAAATGGCCCGTGAGACCCGGGCCTAGGCCTCGCCCAGTCCCCAGAAGCCGATTTCCAGTCGCGCCGCCGTTTCGAAATGCCGGGCAAGTCGCGTCCAGCGAGGGCTGGACCATGGCCGGGGGCCGAGCCTGCGCTGCACGGCGCAGTCGATCAGCGCACCGGTATCGCGGCAGAGCTGCTGAAAGGGTTCCCCGGAATAGGTATCGATCCAGTCACGATACGGCGTATCGGCGGCACCCTCCCTGGCCAGGCGCAGGCCGATTTCGCCATATCCCATGACGCAGGGTGACAATGCCGCCATCAGGTCGAGAAAATCGCCGCTGTAGCCGGCTTCCAGCACATAGCGGGTATAGGCGAGATTGGCGCTGGCCTCTTCCGTCGCTTGCAGCTCCGCTTCGGAAATCCCTGCCTCGGCGCAAATCCGCACATGCAGGGGCATCTCGAGAGTGACCAGCGCATGCACCGCGGATGCCGCAGCCTTCATTTCCTCCAACGTCTCCGCCTTGACCGCCGCCAGCGCCCAGGCCCGGGAGAAGTGGAACAGGAACAGATAGTCCTGACGCAGATAGGACAGAAAGGACTGGCGCGGCAGGCTTCCGTCACCGAGTTGGCGCACGAAAGGATGGTGGACATAGTCGTGCCAGGACGGGCTGGCCTCCCGCCACGCGGCGAAGGTCGATCCATAGTCAGCCCCCGGCATGAGCCTGTTCCTCCCGTGTGACCCGCAGCCATTCCGTTGTCCGGGCCTCCGGATCCGGATGCAGGGTGATGTCGGTTACAACGGAGATGATGTCGGCACCGGCCGCGAATGCGCCTTCCGCCCGGTCGGGCGACATTCCGCCGATTGCCACGAGAGGCAGGTCGCCCACCCTGTTGCGCCATGCCCGCAATCGATCAAGGCCCTGACTGTGCCATTTCATCTTCTTCAGCCTGGTCGGGTAGATCGGACCCAGCGCCACATAGTCCGGCTCGCAGCCGAGCGCCCGCTCCAGTTCGGCTTCATCGTGCGTGGAGATGCCGAACCGGACCCCGGCGCGACGCAGGGCGGGCAGGTCGGCGCCGTCGAGGTCCTCCTGCCCGAGATGAACGAAATCGCAGCCGAGATCGATGGCCTCGCGCCAGTAATCATTGATGACCAGCCGGGCGCCGTGACGGGCGCACAGATCGCGCGCCGATGCGATTTCGGACCGGATTTCCGCGGCCGGCCGGTCCTTGATCCGGAGCTGCACCAGGCCGACGCCCAGGGGCAGCATGCGCCGCAGCCAGCCGGCGCCATCGAAGATCGGATAGAATCGCGGAAGCCTCATGCGAGGACCGCCTTGCCGCGCTCCGGCGTGGAGGGAACGGCACTCGGCCTTGGCTGCATCGGGCCTGCCAGCCAGGCCAGCCTTCCCGCTTCGACCGCCGCCGCCATGGCCTTCGCCATTCGGGCCGGGTGTTGCGCCGTGGCGACGGCGGTATTCACCAGTACCGCGTCGAAACCCAGCTCCATCACCGCGGCGGCATGACTCGGCACGCCGATGCCTGCGTCCAGCACCAGCGGAAGGTCCGGGAAAGTGCGGCGCAGCAGCCTCAGGCCGCGATCGTTGAGCAGGCCGAGTCCCGTGCCGATCGGTGCACCCCAGGGCATCAGCACCTCGCAGCCCGCATCGACCAGGCGCCCGGCCACAGTCAGATCCTCCGTGCAATAGGGAAAGACCTGGAATCCGTCGGCTGCGAGAATTCTCGCCGCCTCCACCGTCCCGAAACAGTCCGGCTGCAGCGTCTCGCGATGACCGAGCACCTCCAGCTTGATCCAGGGCGTGCCGTAGATTTCGCGCGCCATATGGGCCGTCGTGACCGCTTCCCTGACCGTGTAGCATCCGGCCGTGTTGGGCAGGATCGGCACGCCGAGCGACCGGATCCTTGCCTGGAACTCCTCCGAATCGTCTCCGGCGCGGCGAAGCGAGACTGTGGCAAGGCCGGCACCGGATTCCCGGAACGCCTCGACGATCGCCTCGCCCGAAGGATAGCGGGCCGTTCCCAGCAACAGCCGGCTCGATATTTCCGTGTCGTAGAACTTCAGCATGTCAGCCTCCTTGCATGGGAGCGACGACCTCGATCGCATCGCCCTCGCGGATTTCGGTTTCTGCACGCAGTCCGCGCGGGACAAACTCGCCATTGAGGGCCGTCGCCACATAGGGCCGGTCCAGCTGCAATTCCGCCAGAACGGCCGCAAGGCTCTTGCCGGAAACCTTGCGGACATCGCCATTGATGCTGATTTCAATCATGACAGACCTCCTTGTCGGGCCAGATCGCGTGAAAATGGTGAACCGGGCCGTGCCCCGAGCCGATTGCAAGCGCATCGGCGGCACGGATCGCCGCCTGCAGCCAGGCATGCGCCCGGTCCACGGCCTCGGGCATCGGGCGACCGAGCGCCAGGTGCGCCGCGATGGCGGCCGAGAGCGAGCATCCGGTACCATGCGTGTTGCGGGTTGGAATACGTTTTGCCTGCCATCGCCGGACGCCGCTGCGTCCGACCAGCAGATCGATGCAGTCGGCTCCGGGCAGATGCCCGCCCTTCATCAGCACGAATTCGGGTCCGAGCCGCAGCAACCTGTACCCCTGCGCGGCCATTTCCCGCCCGTTCACGGCATCGGCCTCTCCCAGCAGCCGGGCAGCTTCGGGCAGGTTGGGCGTAAGGAGCCGCGCAAGCGGAAGGAGCTGGCCACGCATCGCCTCGACGGCATCGTCCGGCAGCAACGCATCCCCGGATTTGGCGACCATCACCGGATCGAGCACGACAGGCACGTCGCGTCCGGCAAGCCCTTGTGCGACCGCTTCCATGATCTGCGCGGAAGCAAGCATGCCGACCTTCACCGCCGCGACGGGCAGATCGGCGAAGACGGCTTCGATCTGCGCGCGCACCATGCCCGGCGAGATCTCCTCCACCGCCGCGACGGTGCGCGTGTTCTGGGCGGTGACGGCAGTGAGTACGCTGGCGCCGTAGACGCCCAGCGCCGAGAACGTCTTCAGATCGGCCTGGATTCCGGCGCCGCCGCCGCTGTCGGATCCGGCTATGGTCAGTGCGATGGCGGTCAATCCATCCCTCCTTGCTGCGGATCGTGCGGTGGAGGGAGGATTTCCGGAATGGAGCCCGGTGATTCGGGCCGCTTCCAACCTACGCGTTCCCTCCGCCGGTATGATCCGGATCAGGTTCGGTGGGTTGGCGCTGTGCGCCTCTCAGCCCTTGCGGGCACCCCAACGGTAAGTCGGAGCGGACACTACAGGATGGCAACGGGGGTGGCAACCCCGGCAAGCGTGCAAGCGGAGCCTGCCGGCGCGCGGTCAGGATTGTGGATGCCGCTTCGGCCGCAGACCGGAATGGAACCACTCGATGAGCGTGACCACGTCATAGACCGGCAGGTCGAACCTCTCCTGGACCGCGGCGGAATAGGGGCCGAGATTGGCGCATTCGCAGACCAGCGCTCCCACTTCCGGATGCTGGTCCAGAAAGGCCTCTACCACCCGCAATACCTCCGCTTCCTGCTCGGCATAGGAGACGCGGCGAACTCCGGTCTTCATGTTGGTCCGGATGACGCCCTGCTCAGGCAACTCGGCGACCGGCAGATCTGCGGGAGCCCCGACGCCGGCGAAATGATCGGGCGTGAGCTTCTCCTTGTCGGCGGTGATCACGCCGACCCGCTTGCCTCCCGGCAGCAGGGACTGGACCAGCGGGATCTGCAGGAGGCTCGTCGCGGCGATGGGCACGGGCGAATATGCGGCCAGGCGCGGTTGCGTTGCCGCGAGAAATCCGCAGCTGGTCGTGATGCCGTCGACCCCCAGAGCCACCATCTCGTCGATCGCCCTGAAGAAGGGCGGCAGGTAATCTTCCGGGTCTCCGCCGATGACGCGCTGCGGAGTAACTCCCCTGACCACGGTGAACTGGACCGGGAACGACCAGGTCCGGGCATTGGCGATATCCCCGGGCAGCCGCTGAAAGCTTGTGTCGAGTACCAATATGCCGATGCTCACCCCATGCACGGGCCGGCCGCGGTCGCGAGCGGAATTGACGGGAGCGGTCAAGTCTTCCTCCGGAGAATTCTGCCAGGCGGCAGCATGCAGACATGTTTGTACATATTCGAGCGGTTTCTCCCGATCAACCCGGCGTCGGGCGGAATGCCCTATTGCGGATCCGGCGCGATTTCGGCGGCGTCCGCCAGCTGCGCCAGGGTCACCGGCCGCAAGGGCGGGCGAACCCGGTAGTGCCCGGCCTCCTGCATGGCAATCCCTCTTGTCCGCGCCACCAGGGCAGCAATGGTCGGGCCGCACATGCGGCCCTGACACGGCCCCATGCCGGCACGAAGAAATGCCTTGACCTGGTTCGGCCCCGGGCAGCCTTCGGCCACGGCCTGCCGAACCTCGGCGGCCGTCACTTCCTCGCAGCGGCAGACCACGACCGGACCGGCCGGCACCAGAATCTCCTCGCGCGGACGGTACAGGAGATCCAGGAAAGGCCGGACAGCAAGGTGGGCGCGGCGCGCCCGATCCTCCATCCGGAACTCCCGGTCACGGGCGGCGTCGTCGATCCTCCCCAGCTCATGCAGGATGGCGAGCGCCGCGATCCGTCCTGCATGCTCCGCAGCCCGGGCTCCCTCGATTCCTGCGGCATCGCCGGCAATGAAGACGCCGGCAACGCTCGAGCGGCCCCAGCCATCCACGCGCGGCCGGAAGGCAAGCTGGATTTCGTCCCAGACATAGTCGCACCCCAGGGACCTGCCGGCATGCTGGTGCGGAATCACGCCCTCGTGCAGCCCGAGAACGGCGCAGCCGATCGAATGCCGCCGCCCATCCGAAGAGAAGGCGACGCCACGCAACTGGCCCTCGCCGAGCGCACTGATGCCGGTCACGGCCCGGAACCACCGGACGCGCCGGCGGCGGATGGCTGCCAGCAGCCCCATCCCCTTGGCCAGGTAGCGCCACCCCTCGCCGCGCAACGCACCCGGCAGATGTCGCAGGGCCGCGGGTGCAATCCCGCGCGGCGACGTATCGAGCAGGACGAGATCCGAAATGCCGGCATCGAGGCACTGCCTGGCGAACAGATAGAAAAGCGGGCCGCTTCCCGCCAGCGCCAGGGGACCTGCGCATGCCATTCCCCCCGACTTGAGCAGGATCTGCAGAGCGCCGATGCCCATGACGCCGGGAAGCGTCCATCCCTGGACCGGTACCGGCCGTTCCATTGCACCCGTCGCAATCACCAGACGGCGCGACTTGTGTCGCGCAATGCCGTCTTCGTTTCGGGTCCAGATCGTCCCGTCGCGATCGATCTGCCAGACATCATGGCCGAGGAACAATCGGGCGCCGCTCGCCCGCAGGGCCGCGACAAGCCTTGCGCCATGGAGATAGTCGTCGCCGAGAACGGACCGCATCGCAGGACGATCGAGATTGCGCTCCACTCCCCGGTAGATCTGGCCTCCGGGCTCGTACTGCAGGTCGAACAGCGCGACGCTCGCGCCGCCGGCCGCCAGCCGGATTGCCGCCGACATTCCTGCCGGGCCTGCCCCGATCACCGCCGCATCCCAGCATTTCGTCATGGCAGTTCCCTTGGCCCGGACTGGCTCCGCACGACCATCCCGTCCGTCGCCCGAACCAGGCAGGCCTGCCGGTTGCCGACGCCGTCGATCTCGACGAGGCATTCGAAACAGACGCCCATCATGCAGTAGGGCGCGCGCGGCTGGCCGGATCCCGGCGTCTGGCGGAAAGTCCGTATGCCCGATGCCAGCAATGCCTCGGCTACGCTCTCGCCCGCACGGAACGCAATGCGCTCTCCTTCGAAGAGGAAGGTCGCGGATTCGCTTCCCGGCTCGTCAATGCGTCGGAACATGGAACCTCGCACTGGAAAAGGCTCGTGTGGACGCCGGCAGCATTCCCTGCGTCAGGGCCGGACCCAGTTCCAGCGCATGGACGCTGGCCAGCGTGACGCCGCTGTGGCAGGTAACCGCGAACGCGCCGGGACATTGCTCCGACTCCTGGTAAATCGGCAGGTGGTCCGGCGACAGGATGCGCAGCGACGCCCAGTAGCGCACGACGTTCACCTGTCCGAGCATCGGAAAGACGCGCAGGGCATTGCGGACCAGCCTGCCCGCGCTCCGGACTTCCGTGTCGTCGTCGAAGCCGCCCTGTTCATGGGTCGAGCCGATCAGGATCGTGCCCTCCGCGGTCTGCTGCAGGCAATTCGAGACATAGGGAAAGAACGGCTTCAGCCTCTCCGTCACCACGATCTGGCCCCGCTCCGGCGCAAGCGGCAGAGGCAGCCCGACCTGCGGCCCCAGGGCGACATTTCCGAGCCCGGCGGCGAGCACGATCCTGCGCGCATGCAGCTTTCCCGACCTCGTCTCGATCCGGAACGCGTTTCCATCCACGGCAAGGCGTTCCACCCTGGCGTCCGGCCTGTAGCGACCGCCACCCGCCTGCAGGGCCCGGTGGAGGGCACGCAACAGCCTGAGCGGATTCACATGGCCGTCGTCCGGGCAGAAGGACGCCCCGGCGACTTCCTCGCCGATCCGCGGCAGGATCCCGCGCAATTGCTGGCGCTCGAGAATCTCGATGGAGATCCTCGCGCCATCGGCAGCACTGCGCTCGCGAACTCTCCGGCGCTGCTCGAGCTCATCCTCGCTCATGCAGAAATGAAACCCGCCACAGCGCCGCCAGCCGGTCTCCAATCCCGAGGCCGATTCGAGCAGCCCGGCAAATTCGGGCCAGAGCGCGCCCGCCCGTAACGACCAGTGCATGTAGGGCGGCATGCCGACCCCTTTGCCCTGCAGCCAGACCAGCCCGAAATTGCCGCGAGCCGCTCGCCAGGCCACGTCACCCTCGTCCAGAAGGACCACATCGGCGCCGGTCCGGCTCGCGCCCCAGGCAATGGCAGAGCCGATGATGCCCCCTCCGATCACGGCAAGATCATGTGCGGTTGTTGTCACTGCGGAGCTCGTCCCTGACCGGCGGCACAATGCCCGGCGGTAATGTGTATCATAATGGTAGCGTTACGATATTGGTTTATGCTTGTCCATTCCTCCCGCGGACTCCGGGAAAGCATGCGGATAGCCCGCTGACTTGACTTGTTGCAGGGGGTACCGTAGCAGGGAAAGCATTATTGGATTCGGGGATTCAATGATATCATTTGTCAATTCCATGCAGTCCCCACTCCCGATCCACTTTGAACGGATAGAGCAATGACGTTGCGACGCGGAAGCGAAATCCTTGCCGATGCCCTCAAGCTGAACGGTGCAGACATCGTGTTCCACGTGCCGGGAGAAAGCTTCCTGTCGGCGCTCGATGCGCTTTCCCGCCGGCACCCCGACATCAGACAGATCACCTGCCGCTATGAAGGCGGTGTGGCGATCATGGCCGAAGCCTATGGCAAGCTCACCGGCCGTCCGGGCATTGCCTTCGTCACCCGGAGCCCGGGCGCGACCAATGCCGCCGGCGGGGTTCATACCGCCTACCAGGATTCCTCGCCGATGATCCTGATCATCGGGCAGGTGAAGCGCGCCATCCTGGAGCGCGAGGCCTTCATGTCCTACGATTTCCGCCAGATCTTCGGGCCCATGGCCAAGTGGGTGGCGCAGATCGACGATGCCCGGCGCATACCCGAATTCATCCAGCGCGCCTACCACGTGGCGACCTCGGGGCGGATGGGGCCCGTGGTACTCGTCGTCCCGGAGGATGTGCTCGAAGAGGAAGTCGTCACCGCCGATGCGCGGCCTGCCAGCAAGGTCGTGACCGGCGGACCGGCAGCCGGGGATGTCGAGCGCGTGTTCGACATGATCGCGCAATCGGAGCGCCCATTGCTCATCGTCGGCGGATCGGGCTGGACGGAAAAGGCGCGCGATCACATTCAGGATTTCGCCGCGGCCAACCGCATTCCCGTGGTCACCACCTTCCGCCGCCGCGACATCATCGACCATCGGCATCCCTGCTATGCCGGCGAGATCGGCATCGGCTCCAATCCGGCGCTGCTGGCACACATCCGCGATTCCGATCTGGTCATCATGTGCAATGACGCACTGAGCGACGTCAACACGATCGGCGCCGGCTACATGGAGGGATTCACGCTCTTCTCCATTCCCGTGCCGAAGCAGAAGTTCGTCCATGTCTTCAACGAATATGCCGAGCTGAACCGCGTCTTCCAGGTCGATCTTGCGCTGCACGCCGACAATGAGCGTTTTGCCGAAGCGCTGGCGGCACATTCACCGGTCGACGGAGCGGGTCGCGAGGAGTGGCTCCGCGCCTTGCGCGATACTTTCGAAAAGGAGGTCGAGCCCGGCCCCTGCCCTGGCGACATCGACCTGCCGGGCATCATGAAATGGCTGCGGCGCCGGCTGCCGGAGGACGCCATCGTCACCAATGGCGTCGGCGCCTATGCGACCTGGAGTCAACGCTATTTCCCGCATTACCGCCTGGGGACCCAGCTCGGTCCCATCAGCGGTTCCATGGGATACGGACTGCCGGCGGCGATTTCCGCCAAGCTGTGCTATCCCGAGCGGCCAGTAATCGCATTCGCCGGAGACGGCTGCTACCAGATGAGCGGCGAGGAACTCGCCACGGCCGTCCAGTACGGTGCGGCGGTGATCATCATCCTCTACAACAACAACCTCTATGGCACGATCCGCATCCATGAGGAGAACAAGCTCGAGGGGCGGGTCAACGGCACCGAGCTCGTCAATCCGGATTTTTGCGCGCTTGCGCAGGCCTATGGGGCCCATGGCGAGAAGGTGAGAAGCACCGCCGAGTTCGAGCCTGCATTCGAGCGCGCCATGGCCAGCGGCAAGCCGGCTCTGATCGAGCTGTGCATCGACCGGGAGGCGATCCATACACGCTACTCGCTGTCCGACCTGCGCAAGCGGAGACAGGGCGCCGCACAGCGAGGGGCAGGCTGACGACGCAGCGCTTGCCGCCAATGGCGGATCACAGGCGCCTGGGCAGATAGAGGGAAAGCCAGGCCAGCGCCAGCGTGCCGGCGCCGGCGGCGTAGAGAACACTCTCGAGATCGAAGAAAAGAAGCAGGATCGCGTAGACGAGCTGCGGCACGGCCTGCCCGATGTCGCGATAGGTCGAGAAGACGGAAGTCATTTCCGCTCGCCGCAACGGACGCACGGCACGCAGGAAGTAGGTGTTGCCCGGTCCGTCGAGAATTCCGAGTCCGAGCGCGGCCAGCACGAACAGGGCAAGGGCGAGGGCGGGCTGGGCCTGGGTGACAGCTGCCCCGATCGTGGCCAATCCGCACACGGCGTTGCCCGCACAGACGATCGTGCGCGTGCCGACTCGCCGCGCCACCCTGCCCCATAGCGGAGTCGTCAGCAGCCACAGCATGGTCAGGGAGACCACCGTGGCAGCGGCCAGTTCGCTGAAACCGAGGCTGAGGGCAAAGATGGGCAGGTAGATGTAGAAGGTGGTCCACCATCCGGTCCGGCCGATTGCCAGCAGATAGGCGAGCCGCATGCGCGGCTGGGCCATGAATTCCGCAATGTGCCGGAGCGGGTGCGCCGGCCTCCTGGAGATTTTCGGCGCCTCGCCGAGATTCCTGCGCACGGCCAGGAAGTACGCGGCAAGCCCGACCACCACGGCGCCCGACAGCATGAAGGAAAGGGACGGAGCATATGTCGTGGCGAGATAGACGCCCAGCCAGGGACCGACTACGGCGGAGATGCCGCCGAAGAACAGGCGCAGTGGCTCGAGGCGCAGGAACTCGTTCCGCTTCAGGGAATCCAGCGCGTACAACGCCACCGCGACCTCGATGATCACCGTTCCCATGCATTGCAGGCCAAGGCCGAGGGCAAAGGCAACCGGCGATCGGGAGGCGAGAAAGGGAAGGCAAAGGCCCAGACATGCCACGCCCAGCATGAACACGCTCCGGCGGCTGGAGCGCCGGACAAGCGCCGGAATCAGCAGGCTGGTGGCGATCGCGGCGCAGCCGGCGAGAAAATAGATCGCCGAGACCTTGCCCGGCAGGCCGAAGATCTCGGCGGCCTTCAGCGGCAGCAGCGTGATCAGGAGCAGTCGCGAGAGCGCGCTGAAGCCGAAGATCAGCGCAAGCCGCCGGACCTGCCTCCCGGACTCCGCTCCGACAGGAAGAATCGCGGCAGGCAGGGGGCCGTTCATGGTCTGCCCCCGACTGTCAGCCGGCTCGCCCGGGCCGGCCAGATCCGCCCCGGCGCCAGCCCTTCCATCAGTTGGCCCGGTTGCCCATGAACACGTTCAGGCCGACCAGGCGGTCGATGAGGTAGACCAGCAGGGCCGACATCAGCATGGACCAGGTTGCGACTGCCGCGATCACCGGGCGATACTCGAAAAGCAGGTATTCGTAGATCTTGATCGGCAGCGGCGAGTAGCCGGGCGGCGACAGGAAGATCGAGATCGAGAAGTCGTTCCAGGAGGTGATGAAGGCAAAGAGGAAACCGGCCATCACGCCCGGCTTGATCAATGGCAGGGTGATGTGGCGGAAGGTGCGCATCGGCGTCGACCCGACGCTGCTTGCCGCGTCTTCCAGCGACGGATCGAGCCCGTCGACGACAGCGGTGATCGTGCGGATGGGGTATGGCATGGTGATGATGACATGGCCGATGAACAACCCGGCCAGATTGGAGGAGCCCAGCAGCATCATGATGGTCTGGTAGAGCGCCAGCGCGAAGATGATGGACGGCACCAGCAGCGGACCCAGGAAGGCCAGGCCCAGGATTCGCGCAATATTGGGCCGTGTCTTGCGCAGCACCAGCACCACAGGGAGCGCAAAGATCGTGGCGACGAGAGCGGCGCCTCCCGCCAGACCGAAGCTGACGAGTGCACCGCTGATGAAGTCCCATTCGCGCAGCGCGTCAATCATCCAGTGCAGGCTGAGATTGCGCGGCGGAAACGACATCTCGTCGCGATTGAGAGCGGCCCCTGCCACGACCACCAGCGGGCCGATGACGAAGAGAAAGCAGGCGAAGGCGGCGAGTTCCAGCAGGTTGGGCAGCCGCAGGCGCCTGGCGGGGCGGCGGACGGGAGCGAGCCGGGCGGAGTCGGCGGTCATGTTCATGGCCTCACCTTGCCGTCCTGAACTTGCGGGAGACGACATACAGATAAATGACGGTGATGATCGTGCTGAGGAGGAAAAGGCAGATGCCGATGGCCGCGGCGAAGGGGAAGTTGCCCATGACCGAAGCCTGCTGATAGGCAAGCATTCCCATCATGCGCACACGGCCGCCTCCCATCATCGCCGGAATTGCGAATGCGGCGGCATTGAGGGTGAAGACGATCAGCGTACCGGCAATCACGCCCGGGATGCTCAGCGGGAAAGTCACGGCCCAGAAGGTGCGGAACCGGTTGGCACCGACGCTGTACGCCGCTTCCTTCAGGGCCGGCTCGATGGAGGAAAGCACGCCGATCAGGGGCAGCACGACATAGGGAACCGCGATCTGCACCAGGCCGATCAGCACGCCAAGCTCCGTATACATGATGCGCAGCGGCCGGTCGACGATCCCCAGCGCCAGCAGGGTGGAATTCACCAGGCCGTTGGTCATGAGCAGGACGTTCAGCCCGAACACCCGGATCACGATATTCACGGCCAGGGAGACGACCATCAGGCTGGTCAGCAGCCCTCGCCGCCCAGCCGGAAGGGAAGCTATGTAGTAAGCCAGTATGTATCCGATAATAAGTGCAAATATGGTAGAAAGTACCGCAAGTTTTACAGTGATCCATACACTGTTTATCAGATAGAAGGAGTCGCCAAGATACTCGGCATAATTTTCGAGCGTAAAGGTCAGTTGTGGCGCAGACCCGATTTCATGGGTCGACAGGCTGGTCAGGACCAACCAGACCAGCGGGCCGAAAAAGAAGATCAGCAGGAAGAGCAGCGGGACGGCCACCAGCAGCGCCGACAGCCCCCGAAGACGGGCGCGCCGTGGCGATTCCGTCAGGTCAACTGCCTTCGACGATGACAGCAGAGCGGACATTTAAGGCGACCTCGTCCCCTGGATTGAAGTTACCGCTGCTGGAAAGCGTATGGACGAAGATGATGTCGCCCTCGCTTTCGCCGTTCAGCGTGACGCCGTACCGGATGCTGGCCCCCTCGTAGATGACTTCGCAGACCCGGCCGCGCAGGGATGCATCGGCAGCCTCCGCCGGCGTGGTCGACACTGCGAGCCATTCCGGACGCACGACCAGGCTGACATCCTGGCCGACGCTGACCGGCGCCCCGCAATGCGCGGTGGCAATTCCGCCGGACAGGGTACGCACGGTCGCCGTCGAGCCGTCCTTGACCTCGATCACCTTGCCCGGCAGGAAGTTTGCATTGCCGAGGAAGCTGGCGACGAAACTGGTCGCCGGCTGCTGGTAGACGGTCCGCGGATCGGCCATTTGCTGAATCCGGCCGCCATGCATCACCACCACCTGGTCAGACATGGACAGGGCCTCTTCCTGGTCATGCGTCACGAAGAGCATGGTGACGCCCAGGGAACGCTGCAGCCGCTTCAGCTCGATGCGCATTTCCTCTCGCAGGCGGCGATCGAGATTGGAGAGAGGTTCATCGAGGATGATGACTTCCGGGTCGATGGCCAGCGCCCGAGCCATGGCCACGCGCTGCTGCTGCCCGCCACTCAGCTCGCGCGGGTAGCGTTCATGCAGTCCCTTCAGCCGCACCAGTTCCAGGGCGCGGTCGACGCGCTTGACGATCTCCTCCCTCGGCATGTTGCGGAGCCGCAGACCGAAAGCGAGATTCTCGAAAACGGTCATGTGCGGCCAGAGAGCGTAGTTCTGGAACACCACGCCGATATTGCGCAGATAGGGAGGCAGATCGGTCACCCGGCGGTTGCGGATGAACACCTCCCCGTGATCGGGGGTGATGAACCCGCCGATCACGCGGAGCATGGTCGTCTTTCCGCAGCCGCTCGGGCCGAGAACCGTCACGAAGTCCCCGGCCGCGACCTGCAGCGACACATGGTCGAGGACCGTGATGTCGCCATAGGCCTTGGAGCAGCCGGAGAGCTCTATGTCGAACGCTGTTGTCATCAGCGCACGACTTCCTGTTCCCAGCGACGCGCCCACTCGTCATAGACAGTCACGATATACTTCCAGTCGGAAGTCTGGAGCTGGCCGATATTGTCCTCGTTCAGCAGCAGCTTGGCCTTGACGTCGTCGGGAAGCTTGATCGTGGAGTTTGTCGGGAAATAGCCCAGATTCCTGGCCATCCGCAGGCCGGACTCCTCGCTCAGCAGGTGGTTGACGAATTTCTGCGCCAGTTCCGTGTTCGGCCGTCCCTTGACGATGTTCATCGTCGAGCTGAGCGGGAAGAAGCCTTCCTTCGGAATCGCACCGGCGACGTTCACGCCCTCTTCGTTCTTCGCCCAGGCGATGCGGCCGTCGGTCCAGGTGCTGACATCGATCTCGTTGTTGCGGTAGAGCTGCAGCATTTCCGCATGGCTGGTGACCCAGACATGGACGTTCTCGGCGAGCTTGGCCATCTGCTCGAAACCGGCATCCGGATTGCGCTCATCGCCGCCGGCCAGCTTGGCGAACATGACGATCATGTCGATGTTCTCGGGCCGGAAGCCGCGAAGTGCCAGGCGCCCGGCGAATTCCGGCTTGGCCAGGTCGTACCACGAGGTCGGCGCCTCGATGGCGTCCGGATTGTAGGCAATGACATAGGCGCCCAGATTCGCCGAAATGGTATAGTCGGAATAGATTGCCTGCGGATAGAGGTGCTTGAGGTTCGGAACGAGTTCGGGATCGATCTTTTCGAACGCGTCTTCTGCCTCCAGGCGGAGGGCGAAGACGGGATCGGCGATCATGATGTCGATTTCCTTGTTGCGGACACGGGCAAGATTGTCGGCGCCGCCAGAAGGAATGACGGTTACCTTGACATTGTGCTCCTCTTCGAAGGACTTGGCGCTTTCCATGACGGTCTGGTCGTAAGCGCCACCGAACCCGGTAAGGATCAGCTCGGTCTGGGCGGTCGCGGCACCCGTCCAGATCATGGACGCAGCCGCGAGTGCCGTGCCGAGCAGGCCTCGTTGCAGAATGACATTCATTTCATATTCTCCCTTTCACAGTCGTTTCCTCACCGGATCCCATCCGACGGATTCTACGCATAGCAGCCTTTTTTTCCCATGATGAGTCATGCCCGCAATTGTCCGGAGTTTTCTCGGCTGCGATGCGACAGGAGGCGGGCCCGGACCGCCCGGCCTCCCTTAACAAGTATATACATATTGCAGGAGGGGGCAAGCAGCTTTCCGGCATGATCCGAAGTTGCCCCGACATGTGCGCGGCAGGGCCGGCGCCAGAGCCCCTTGCAGGCCGGCCAGGGAGCCTGGACCGGGAGGCGACCGGCCGGCAAGTGCCATCGCGACCCCGCGCAGGAGCCCGTGATCAGCTCGCCCTGTTGAGACGCTCGAAAGCGGCTTCGAGGTCCTCGATCAGGTCGTCAATATCCTCGAGCCCGGCGCATCCTGATTCGTCCGCTCCGTCCTGCCTTCAGTCAGAAAATGGTGCTGCCGGACAGGATTGAACTGTCGACCTCTCCCTTACCAAGGGAGTGCTCTACCACTGAGCTACGGCAGCATCGCGCGCCTGCATAACCGCCAGCGTCCGCATTTGCAAGGCGCTTTCGCTGCTGAAAATCGCCGCATTCGCTCCGCCGGAGTGCGGCACCGGATCGCAGGGTCTGTTGGCCCGCAACGCCAGGTGCAACATCCGCTTGCCGATTTGACTCGGTCATGACAATTCAGGTTGCGGACTTGACCGATGGGGTCGCGAGGATGACCAAGGAAGGAAAGCAGCAGGGCGGATCGGGCCAGGAGCGCAGGACGCGCCTGGCCGAGAAGCTGAGGGAGAACCTGCGTCGCCGCAAGGCGCAGATGCGCGAACGGCGGATGGCCCGGGAAGCGGCGGAGAAGGCACCCCCGGAACGGAAGGAGTGATCCGCGCGCAGGGACGCGGCCGGACCCGCTTGCCTGCATGTGTCCCGCCTGCCGTATGAAAGCCCTTTTTCCCTCCCTATCTGCGGGGCATATCTCGTACCATCCACCCGAATCGCTTCCAGAAGGAAAGACAGCGCTCATGGACCGGATCAGAATTCGCGGCGGAAACCGGCTGAATGGCGTCATTCCGATTTCCGGCGCAAAGAATGCCGCGCTGCCCCTGATGATTGCCTCCCTGCTGACCGAAGAGACCCTGACACTCGAGAACGTCCCGCATCTTGCAGATGTCGAACTCCTGACCCGGATTCTCGGAAACCACGGCGTCGACTATTCGGTCAACGGCAAGCGGGCCCGGCAGGAGGAAGGATATTCCCGCACCGTGCACTTCACTGCCCGGGAAATCGTCGATACGGTTGCCCCTTACGAAATGGTGTCGCGCATGCGCGCCAGCTTCTGGGTGATCGGGCCTCTGCTTGCCCGTTGCGGCGACGCTTCCGTGTCGCTGCCGGGCGGGTGCGCCATCGGCACGCGCCCTGTCGATCTCTTCATCGAAGGGCTGCAGGCCCTCGGCGCCTCCATCGATCTCGACAATGGCTACGTCAAGGCGCGTGCCCCGCGGGGCGGCCTGCGCGGCAATCGCTACCGGTTTCCGAAAGTGTCGGTCGGTGCGACGCATGTGCTGATGATGGCCGCATCGCTGGCGCGCGGAGAGACCGTGATCGAGAATGCGGCGCGCGAACCGGAAGTGGTCGACCTCGCAAACTGCCTGAACTCGATGGGCGCGGAAATTTCCGGCGCCGGCACCTCGACCCTCACGATCAGCGGCCGGGAAAGCCTGCATGGCGCCAGCCACACGGTCCTTCCGGACCGGATCGAGACGGGCACCTACGCCATTGCCGCGGCGATGACCGGCGGCGACATCCTGCTCAAGGGGGCCCAGCCCGACCTGCTGCAGCGTCCGCTCGACTGCATCGCGGAAGCCGGCGCCGAGGTAAGCTTCGGGAACGAGGGCATTCGCGTCAGGCGCAATGGCGGACCGATTCGCCCGGTGAACATCACGACCGAGCCATTTCCCGGTTTCCCGACCGATCTCCAGGCTCAGTTCATGGCACTGATGACCCGGGCAGCCGGCCGGTCAGTGATCACGGAGACCATCTTCGAGAACCGGTTCATGCATGTCCAGGAGCTGGCGCGCCTCGGCGCCAGGATCTCGCTCGAAGGCCAGACCGCTCATGTCGAGGGAGTGGAGCGGCTGCGCGGCGCCCCGGTCATGGCGACCGATCTGCGCGCCTCCGTATCGCTGGTGATTGCGGGGCTGGCAGCCGAGGGGACAACAGAGGTGCATCGCATCTATCATCTCGACCGGGGGTTCGAGCGCCTGGAGGAAAAGCTCCGGGCCTGCGGCGCGGCGATCGAGCGCATTTCCGACTGAGCTTGAATTCGCCGGCGCGATCTTTACCTTTGCGGCATGGCCGCCTATCAGAAGGATCGAACCAGCCGGTGGATCGGACAGTGACAGAATTCCTCCGCCTCGTCGCCCTCGATACGGACGACCTCAAGGTCATTTCGGCCTGCGTCCAGGATGCGGTGGCACGCGTCGGCGACCTTGAATATGTTCCGTCCCCCGGCAAGTTCATCGTGACGATGAACCGGTTTGCTTGGGAAAAGGAAAGTGCCGGGCAGGTCCGCATTCATGAACGCCGCCGCAGCGTCCTCCATTTCGACCGCGTGCTCTCTGTCGCCCGGACCGGCTTCGACCCGGACCAGCCGGACACGGTCCTCTCGCTCCTGGCGGTCACCTTCCATCCCGAAGAAGATCCGTCGGGGACGATCGAGCTGGTCTTTGCCGGCGGCGCCGGAGTGCGCCTGAAGGTGGAGTGCATCGAGGCGCGGCTTGCCGATCTCGGCGGTGCATGGGCCACCGAATACAAGCCTTCCCACCCGGAATAGGGGGCCATCATGGTATTGCGGCTGGATGCCGGCACCGTCGATTTCGAGGCGCGCCTCTCGCAGTTCCTGGAACGGCGAAGGGAGAGCGCCAGCGAGGTCGACGCGGAAGCGGCGCGGATCATTGCCGACATACGCGAAAGGGGCGACCGTGCCCTGGCCGAGCACACGCTTCGCCTCGACCGCACGGACTTCGCCAGCGTGCCGATGCGCGTCTCCCCGCAGGAGATGCGGGCGGCACTCGACGGCGTCGCGCCGGATCTTCGCGCGGCGCTCGAGCTCGCCCGCGATCGTATCGCGGCGCATCACATGCGGCAGAAACCTGCGGATTGCCGCTATGTCGATGCGATCGGCGCCGAACTTGGCTGGCAGTGGCGACCGGTGGAATCCGTCGGCCTGTACGTCCCCGGCGGCACGGCGAGCTATCCGAGTTCGGTTCTG
This sequence comes from uncultured Rhizobiaceae bacterium, assembly GCA_964386015.1. GTDB lineage: Bacteria > Pseudomonadota > Alphaproteobacteria > Rhizobiales > Rhizobiaceae > CAYLGY01. The sequence continues at coordinate 51,108 of CAYLSN010000001.1, forward strand.
ATGAATGCCGTGCCTGCATCGGTAGCGGGAGTCCGCCGCATCGTCATGACCGTTCCCGCCCCGCAAGGAAGGCTGAACCCGCTGGTGCTCGCCGCCGCCGAACTGGCGGGCGTGCAGGAAGTCTATCGCATCGGAGGCGCGCAGGCCATTGCGGCGCTGGCCTATGGCACGGAGACGATCCGGCCGGTTTCCAAGATCGTCGGTCCCGGCAATGCCTGGGTTGCCGCCGCCAAGCGCCAGGTCTTCGGCGTCGTCGGCATCGACATGGTCGCCGGCCCATCCGAGATCCTGGTGCTGGCGGATGCCGGCAACGATCCTGCCTGGATCGCCGCCGACCTCCTGGCCCAGGCCGAGCATGACCCGGCCGCACAGGCGATCCTGATTACCGACGATCCCGAATTTGCCGACGCAGTCGCCGCGGCAGTGGAACGCCAGCTCGCCACCCTGTCCCGCTCCACGATCGCGCGCCAGAGCTGGGAGGCCAATGGCGCCATCATCCTCGTGCCGGACCTCTTCGCCGCCGTTCCTCTCGTCAACCGGTTTGCTCCCGAGCATCTGGAACTGGCATTCGCGGAGGCCGAAAGCTTCGTGCCGAAAGTCGAGAATGCCGGCGCCATCTTCATCGGCAGGCACACTCCGGAAGTCATCGGCGACTATGTCGGCGGCTCGAACCACGTCCTGCCCACCTCGCGCACCGCCCGCTTCTCGTCCGGGCTTTCGGTGCTCGACTTCATGAAACGATCGTCGCTGCTGAAGCTCGGCCCGGACCAGCTCGCGGTGCTCGGTCCGGCTGCAGTGACGCTGGCGGAAGCGGAAGGGCTGGGCGCGCATGCACGCTCGGTGGCAATCAGGATGAACAGCCGCCAGGCCAACCGGGTCTGAATGGAAGCAACCGCATGTGCAGTCGCAGGGAACATGGCAGACGATCCGTTCCCGACGGGCGATAGGGCGTCATGGGCAAGGCAGAGGACAATCACCGGCTGGTGGATGTCGTACTCGACGAATCGATCGGACAATCGACGCCGGACATCGAGCACGAGCGCGCGGTCGCGATCTTCGATCTTCTCGAGGACAACTGGTTCCGCCCGTGCAGGGACGACGCCGCCGGGCCCTACAGGCTGGTACTGTCCCTCGTCGATTCGCGCCTGATCCTTTCGGTACGGCAGGTCGATGATCGCGAGATCGTGACCCATATCCTGTCGCTCACGCCCCTGCGCCGGATCGTCAAGGACTACTTCATGGTCTGCGAGAGCTACTACGAGGCGATCCGCACCGCCTCGCCCAGCCAGATCGAGGCCATCGACATGGGCCGGCGCGGTCTTCACAACGAAGGTTCGCAGACCCTGCAGCAGAGGCTGGCGGGCAAGATCGAGATGGATTTCGACACTGCGCGCCGTCTGTTCACCCTGGTTTGCGTGCTGCATTGGCGCCGGTGAAGAAGATGACAGCGGCGCCCGAGCGTCGAAAGCTTCCTGGCTCCATCCTGTTCCTGTGCGGGATGAACGCGATCCGGTCGCCGATCGCGGCCGCCCTCGCCCGCCAGATGCTGCCGTCGGGGATCTTCATCGCTTCGGCGGGAGTAAGGCGCGGCGAACGCGATCCGTTCGTCGATGCCGTGCTGAACGAAGCAGGGCTGTCGCTGGGCGAGCACAGGCCGCAGACCCTCGAGGATCTGGCGGACAGCTATTTCGATCTGGTCGTCACGCTGGCGCCGGAAGCGCATCATGCGGCGCTGGAGTTGACGCGCTCGGCCGCGATCGACGTCGAATACTGGCCAACGGCCGACCCGACCGTGGTCACCGGCACCCGGCAGCAGATTCTCGAAGCCTACCGGGATACGCGCGATCATCTCGCCGGGGCGATCCGGAAAAGATTCATCGGCGACTGACTGGGCGCGGCTTGCGCGAACAGGGGATGTGGCCCTATCGATGCGGTACCGGACCGAAGACGCGGGCGCGGAAGGAATGGCAGGATGATGGATACCGGGGAAAGGAGCAATCCGGGCGCTTTGCTGGCCTATGTCGCGTTCCTGCTTCTGGTCCTCATCCCCGCCAGCGGCCTTCTTCACAAGGCGGGCGTGCCGGCGCATATTCTTTCCGCCGCCGCCTGGGTGGTGCTGCTCGGCGCAACGATTCTTCCTGTAATTCCTGCCGTCTCCCGAGGCTTTCATGCCTATGCCCGGCCTGACCCCGTCACGCCGGTTCCCCTTGCCGCCCTGCTGACAATGGCCGCGATGCTGCCGGCGGGAATGGCGCTGGCGGTGGCGTCGGCTGCGAGCTGGCAGTTCGCCGCCTTCGCGGCAGGTGCGCCCGTGCTCGGCCTCGTCGTTTCCTTCGCATTGCGCCGCGTCAGCGGAGGTGCCCTTCATCCGGCGGAACTCGCACATTTCGTGGAGGAACGCAGCGGTTCCCGCTGGCTGGCGCTGGCAGTCTGCCTGCTCCTTGCCATGCCATTATTCGCGATTCTTTGCGGACAGACGGCCGCTTTCAGCCGGCTGGCAGAGGCCTATCTCGGCATGGGTTTCGCCCTGGCGGTCGCGTTCTGCCTCGTCCTCGCGGCAGTGCAGGTCCTGCTGGCCGGAGCGACCGGAATCGTTCTTGGCAGCGCCGGCCTCTTTCTCGCCGTCCTTGCCACGGCGCTCCTCGCATGGATGCACCCGGACAGCGAGATGCCGATTGCGCGCACCCCGGACCTTGCCGGGATCGCAGTGCTGGCCCTGCCTTTCCTTCCGTCTCCGGAGGAGATCGCCGATACGGTTTCCTTCTCGGCGTCGCTCGCCGTCATCGGCCTCGGCTTCGGCGTGTTGCCGAGCCTGTCGCTGGATGCCGTTTCCCCCCGCCAGCCCTTGCGCAGAGACCTGCTTGCGCTCGCCATGGTCGTGTCGCTGCTGCTTGCCCTGGGATGGATCTTCCAGGCCTGGCAGCTGCCCACGGACGCGATGCATGGCCCGGCAATTCGGGTGGTTGGCGAAATGGCGAACCGGCTGGCGCAATTGCTTCTGCTCGCGGGGCTGATGGTCTGCGCTGCCGTGCCGCTGTTCTCCATCGCGCTGCTCGCCGCCAGCCTGCTGCGTCCGAACCTTCGGGGCCATCTTCCGGGCCGTCGCCTGGCGCTGGCGCGATTCTCCATCCTGCTGGTCGCGGCCGCGGCCGGATGGGTGGTGGTGAATCACGAGGCTGCGATCGCGCCGGCGGCGAGGGTGACGCTGGCAATGGCGGCAGCATTGGTCCCGCCCGTGTGCCTGGCCCTGCTGTTGCGCCAGGCATCGGTATGGGTCGGACTGGCTGCAATGTCGGCAGGCGCGGCAGCAGCCGTGACGGCGGACCTGGCTGCGGGAGCGGCTCCCCCGTTGATTTGCGCCGCCCTGGCCTGCATGCTGGCAGCGTCGGCGGTGGTCGCAGCGGCATGGATCGCTCGCCTCCGCCTGCTCCGGAGAGGATCCTGAACCATGGTGCTGGAATTGCGGAACCGGGCCTTGCTGCTCGATCGCGACGACGAGCTTGCCCATTGCCGGAACCGGTTCCGGTTGCCGGACGGCCTGATCTATCTTTGCGGCAACTCGCTCGGCGCAATGCCAGCGGGAATCGCAGAGCGCCTTGCCCGGTCCGTGACCGACGAATGGGCCGATGGACTGGTCAAGAGCTGGAACACTGCGGGATGGATCGAACTGCCGCGCGTGACGGCCAGTCATCTCGCCCGGCTGATCGGCGCGGATCCGGAATGCGTGGCTGTCACCGATTCGACCTCCGTGAACCTGTTCAAGGTCCTGAGCGCCGCCCTCGCCCTCAATCCCGGCCGGCGGAGAATCGTCTCGGAACGCGACAATTTTCCGACTGACCTCTACATCGCCGATGGGCTGGTCCGCTTCCTGGGCGGCAGGCACGAGCTGGTTCTGGTCGATCATCCCGACGAGATCGGCCCCGCACTCGACGACCGGACGGCCGTGCTCATGCTCAGCCATGTGAACTACCGCACCGGCCGCCTGCTCGACATGAAGCGGATTACGGAACTCGCGCACGCCGCGGGTGCGCTGGCGATCTGGGATCTGGCGCACTCTGCCGGCGCCATCGAGGTCGACGTCACGGGCTGCAATGTCGATTTCGCCGTCGGGTGCGGCTACAAATATCTGAATGGAGGACCGGGAGCGCCAGCCTTCCTCTATGTCAGCCACCGCCATGCTGCGCAGGCTTCCCAGCCCCTGTCGGGCTGGTTTTCGCACCGGGAACCCTTCGCTTTCGACCCTGCCTATGCACCCGCGGCGGGAATTGCCCGTTTCCATACGGGCACACCTCCGATCCTTTCCATGGTGGCGCTCAATGAAGCGCTGAATGTCTGGCGCGACGTCGACATGGCCGCGATCCGCCGCAAGTCCGTTGCGCTGACGGACCTGTTCATCGAGGCGGTTGAGAGACTGTGCCCGCAACTGCAGCTGGTCACGCCCCGCGATCCGCAGCTGCGCGGAAGCCAGATATGCCTTTCAACGCCAGAGGGTGGCCATGCCATCATGCGGGCCCTGATTGCCCACGGCGTCGTCGGCGACTTCCGGGCACCGGACATTTTGAGATTCGGATTTGCCCCGCTTTACAACCGGTTCGAAGAAGCGGTCCGCGCCGCGGAGATCCTGGCCGATATCCTCGAACGGGAAACCTGGCGGCAGCCCGAATTCCAGATCCGCGAGCGCGTGACCTGATTGCGCGCCCCGCTTCGCAAATGGCCAAGGGTCATTCGCGAATCGACAAGGAAATTGCGACAACCCTGCCAGAATGCGCCTGTTGCAGAGGAGGGGAACATGCCGCTTGCCATGAACCGGATGCCCCGTGGCGTGGCCGCCGCCGGCGGCAATGTGCGCGTCGGCCTTGAAGACAGGCGGCGGGCGTCGCGATGAGCGGCAGGATCGCAAGGGCTGCCTGCATCGGCGGCGGCGTCATCGGCGCCGGCTGGGCCGCCCGACTGGCGCTCAATGGCATTGCGGTCGCCCTGTACGATCCGGACCCGGAAGCACCGCGCAAGGTAGACGAGGTTCTGGCCAATGCGCGACGCGCCTACTGCCGCATGGTCCCGGACGGATTGCCCGGGGAGGGGCGGATTTCCTTCCCGCCCTCGATCGCCGAGGCCGTCGCCGGCGCCGAACTGATTCAGGAAAGCGTGCCCGAGCGGCTCGACCTCAAGCACAGTGTGCTTGCCGAAATCGATGCGCATTCGGCGCCGGATGCGCTGATCGGCTCGTCCACTTCCGGTCTGAAGCCGACGCAGATGCAGTGCGCGATGACCCGGCCCGGCCGGCTCGTCGTTGCCCATCCCTTCAACCCGGTCTATCTCCTGCCGGTCGTCGAGATCGTCGGCGGCGAGCATACCGATGCAGCCGCCATCGCGCGGGCAAGGCGGATCTATGCCGCGATCGGCATGAAGCCGGTGGTCATCCGCAAGGAGATCGAGGCATTCGTCGGGGACCGCCTGCTCGAAGCGCTCTGGCGCGAGGCCTTGTGGCTGATCCGCGACGGGGTCACCACCGTGGAAGAGCTGGATGACATCATTCGCTTCGGCTTCGGCCTCAGATGGGCGCAGATGGGACTGTTCCAGACCTACCGCATCGCCGGCGGCGAGGCCGGCATGCGTCATTTCCTCGCGCAGTTCGGCCCCTGCCTTTCCTGGCCGTGGACCCGGCTTACGGATGTGCCGGAAATGGACGAGGCACTGGTCGAGACCATTGCCGCGCAGTCCGACGAACAGGCGCGGGGCCTGACGATCCGCGAACTGGAGCAGATCCGCGACGACAACCTCATCGCGATCATGCGCGGGCTCGCGGGCGAACGGAATGGACAGGGCTGGGGCGCCGGCGAACTCTACAAGGATTATGTCCGCATGCTTTCGGAACGTGCCAAAGCGGAGTAGCGCGACTCCCTTCAGTGCCCGGCGCTCTCCATCCTCCTGCTTGCCAGGACCCTTTCCAGCCAGCCGGGCTCCATTTCCGGCACGGAAGAGAGCAGCAGATCGGTGTAGTCGTCGAATGGCGGTGACAGGACGTCGCTTCGCGGACCGTAACGGACGACCCTGCCGCGATACATGACTGCGATCGAATCGGCGATGGCGCGCACCGTGGCGATATCATGGGTGATGAAGAGATAGGCGACGTCCTCGGCCTTCTGCAGGTCGAGCAAGAGCCGCAGGATTCCATTGGCCACCAGCGGATCGAGCGCGCTCGTCACTTCGTCGCAGATGATCAGCTTCGGCCTGGCGGCGAGGGCTCGCGCTATGCACACGCGCTGCTTCTGCCCGCCGGACAATTCCGCCGGATAGCGGTCGGCATAGCCCTTTCCCATCTCGATCGCATCGAGTAGCTCGGCGATGCGCCGTTCCTTCTCGCGACCGCGCATGTTGAAATAGAATTCCAGCGGCCGCCCGATGATGGTGGCTACGGTCTGTCGCGGGTTCATCGCCACATCGGCCATCTGGTAGATCATCTGCAACTGGCGGAGATCCTCGCGCGGGCGGTTCTTCAGCGCCGGGACCAATGCGCGGCCGTCGAAACGGATTTCTCCGCGGGCGGGGGGCAGAAGCCCGGTAATGACACGCGCGAGCGTCGACTTGCCGGACCCCGATTCGCCGACGACCGCCAGCGTGCGCCCCGGATGGATGGACAGGGTCACGTCATCCAGCACCTTGATCTTCCCGCCGCCATAGCTCGCCGAGACATTGTGCACGGCCAGAAGCGGCTCGCCCGCAGCATCGTTCTGCGGGTGATCGATCGAACGGACCGAGACCAGCGCCCTTGTATATTCCTCCCGCGGCGCCTCGATGATCTGGCGTGTCGGGCCATGTTCGACCAGCTTGCCATTCCGCAGCACCATGATCTCGTCCGCCACCTGGGCGACGACTGCAAGGTCGTGCGTGATGTAGAGCGCTGCGACCCCGGTCAGGCGGATTGCATCCTTGATCGCGCCAAGCACATCGATCTGCGTCGTGACGTCGAGCGCGGTGGTAGGTTCGTCGAAGATGATGAGATCCGGGCGGGAACACAGCGCCATTGCCGTCATGACGCGCTGCAGCTGGCCGCCGGAAACCTGGTGCGGGTAGCGTCGGCCGATATTTTCCGGATCCGGAAGTCCGAGCGTCCGGAACATGTCCACCGCCCACGCCTCCGCCTCCTGCCGGCTGGCGGTGCCGTGCTCGACTGCAGCTTCCACGACCTGGTCGATCAGGCGATGCGCCGGATTGAATGCCGCGGCCGCCGATTGCGCCACGTAACAGACTTCGCGGCCGCGCAGTTTGCGTAACTCCCTCGGGCCAGCCTTCAGGATATCCCTGCCGTTGAGGATGACCTGACCGCCGGTAATCCTTACGCCGCCACGGCCATATCCCATGGCCGAAAGGCCGATCGTCGACTTGCCGGCGCCGGATTCGCCGATGAGACCGAGCACCCTGCCCTTTTCGAGCCGGAGCGAGACATCGTCCACGATGACGGCGTTGCGAGGCCTTTCGCCCGGTTGGTAAACGGTCGCCTCGATCCGCAGATTGCGAATGTCCAGCAGGAGGTCAGCCACTTCGTCCTCCCTTGAGGTCGGCAGTCCGGTTGAGCACCCAGTCGGCGACCAGATTGACGGAGATCGCCAGAACGGAAATCGCCGCGGCAGGGATGAGGGCGGCCGGAATGCCGAAGACGATTCCTTCCTTGTTCTCGCGCACCATCGCTCCCCAGTCGGCGTCGGGCGGCTGGACGCCAAGGCCGAGGAAGGAAAGGGCCGACAGAAACAGTACCGCGAAGATGAAGCGCAGGCCGAGTTCGGCCACGAGCGGAGACAGCGCATTGGGCAGGATCTCGCGGAAGATGATCCAGCCCCGGCCTTCGCCGCGCAGCTTTGCCGCCTCGACAAAGTCCATGACGTTGATATCCACCGCCACGGCCCGGGCCAGCCGATAGACACGGGTCGAATCCAGCAGTCCCATGACAATGATGAGGATCGGGATGCTCGACGGCAGCACCGAGAGGACGACGAGCGCGAAGATCAGCGTCGGAATCGACATCAGCAGGTCGACACAGCGGGACAGAAGCTGGTCGATCCAGCCGCCGATCACCGCCGCGGCAAAACCGAGAATCGAGCCGAGGCCGAATGACAGCGCCGTCGCCAGGGCAGCGATTGTCAGGGTGGTACGGCCGCCATAGATCATGCGCGACAGCAGGTCCCGGCCCAGATTGTCGGTCCCGAGCAGGAACTGGTCGGAAGCGGGCTCCCAGACTCCGCCGACAATCGCGGCATTCGGATAGGGCGCAAGCCATGGCGCGAAGATGGCGCTGAGCACGAACAATGCTGTCAGGACGAGCCCGATCCAGGCAGTGATCGGAATTCGGCGCAGCATCGCGCTCACCTCGGATGCCGCAGTCGCGGATTGGACAGGATCGCCACCACATCCGCGACAATGTTGAGGCCGATATAGACCGCCGCAAAAATGAGCCCCACGGCCTGCACCACCGGCACGTCCCGCTTGGAGACATGATCGACCAGATATTGCCCCATGCCGGGATAGACGAAGATGACCTCGACCACCACGACGCCCACGACCAGGAAGGCCAGGTTCAGCATCACCACATTCACGATCGGGGCAATCGCGTTGGGCAGGGCATGGCGGCGAATGATCGCCGACTGCGACAGGCCCTTCAGCTCCGCCGTCTCGACATAGGCCGATTGCATGACGTTGAGAATCGCAGCCCTGGTCATGCGCATCATGTGGGCGAGCACCACGAGGGTCAGGACGGTCGCCGGCAGGGCAATGGCCCGCATCCGGTCGAGGAAGGGCATGTTGTCGTATACGGTCGACACGCTCGGGAACCAGCCGAGCTTGACGGTGAAGAACAGGATCAGCACATAGCCGATGAAGAATTCCGGCAGCGACATGGAGGCGAGCGCGAGCCCGGAGATCAGCTTGTCCACCGGACCGTTGCGGTAGCGTACTGCCAGGAGCCCGAGGATCAGCGACAGCGGCACGGACACCGCAGCCGCCCAGAAAGCAAGGAACAGCGTATTCCAGAGGCGCGGCCCGATCGAGGCGGCGATGTCGCGGCGGTTGGAAAGCGCCGTGCCGAGGTCACCTGTCAGCACGCCGCCCAGCCAGCGGAAATAGCGCACGACCGCCGGTTCGTTGAGGCCGAGCTGCTCGCGCAGATTGGCAACAGCCTCCGGCGTGGCGGACTGCCCGAGAATCGAGGCCGCAACGTCCCCCGGAAGGATCTCGGTGCCGGCAAAGATCAGCACCGACACCGCAAGCAGGAGGAGAAGGCCCAGCGCGATGCGCTGGGCGATCAGTTTCAGTACCTGGCCCACTCCATCATGTCCCCGATCATGCCTCGTCCAGCCAGACGCGGATTGCCGCGCGCAGATTGGAGGTTTCATGGTTCGGGTCCTTGACCCAGCCCTTGACCTCCTCGCGGCGCGCGTCGAGGAAATCGTTGAACATCGGCAGGATCAGGCCGCCTTCGTCACGGACGAGGAGCGCCGCCTCGCGATAGAGCTCGGCGCGCCGGGTTGAATCCAGTTCAGCCCGCGCCTCGAGAATGATCCCGTCGAACTTCTCGTTGAAGAAGCGGGTATCGTTCCAGTCGGCGCCGGTAATGTAGGCCGTCGAATACATCGAATCCTGGGTCGGACGGCCGCCCCAGTACGAAGCGCAGAAAGGCTGCTTGTTCCACACTTCGGTCCAGTAGCCGTCGCCCGGTTCGCGCTGCACGTCGATCGTGATGCCTGCAGCCGCCGCCTGCTGCTGGAAAAGCTGCGCCGCATCGACCGCGCCCGGGAACGCCACCTCCGACGTGCGCAGCAGGATCGGCCCGCTGTGGCCGGACTTCTGGTAGTGGAACCTGGCCTGGTCGGGATCATAGGTGCGCTGTTCGATCCCATCCGGGAACAGGGCGTAGGACTGATTGATCGGGAAATCATTGCCCAGCGATGCATGGCCCATCAGGATCTGCTGCACCATCTGCTCGCGATCGATCGCCAGTTTCAGTGCCATGCGCAGGTCGTAATTATCGAAGGGCGGCGTGTTGCAATGCATGATGAAGACATAGTGCCCCTTGGAAGGCACGCTCTCCACCACGACACCCGGTACGCGCTCGAGCAGGCCGACTGTCTTCGGCTCGACGCGGTTGATGATGTGGACCTGACCCGATTGCAGCGCTGCCGTACGGGCGGTGTTGTCGTTCATGACGATGACTTCCACCGAATCGACGTGCCCGACATCGTCGCGCCAGTACCCCGCATGCCGGATGCTGACATGGCGCACGCCCGGCTCGTTGACCTCGACCTTGTAGGGTCCGGTGCCGATGCCGGCATCCGGCTGGTCGTAGCCTCCATTGGGCTGGATCACCAGGTGATAATCGGTAAGAAGCAGGGGCAGATCGGCATTGCCGCGATTGAGCCGGATGACCACGTAATCCCCATCCACCGCGATTTCGGCTATGTCGCGCAATACGCCCAGCGCCGCCGATTCTGTCTTCTCGTCGGAATGACGGCGCAATGTCTGCGCAACGTCCTCCGGCTCCAGCTCCTTGCCATTGTGGAAAGTGACGCCCTTGCGGATCCTGAAATGCCATTCGGCGGCATCCTCCGATGCCTCCCAGCTTTCGGCCAGCACCGGCTGAGGCGATCCATCCTCCGGCGACTGCAGTACGAGCAACTCTCCCCAGGTGGAGCCGAAATTCTGCGGCACCTGGGTGAGCCAGGTCGCCGGATCGAGGCTGTTGGTCGACTCGCCTCCGACCAGCCCCATCTTCAGATGTCCCCCCTTCTTCGGTCCCTGTGCCCGGGCGATGTCCGCCAGCAGCGAATTCGCCGCGGCGGCGCTTACGCCAAGCGCGGCCGCCCGTCCGAGGAATTCGCGGCGGCTGAGTTTTCCTGCAGACACACGCCTGCCCAGATAGGTGAGCTCATTGGTCATTGCAGTCTCCTCCCATAAAGACCGATGGTCTGTCACGAACCATTGCCCCGAATATTGAACGAATGTTCAATGTCATGGCAAGGCCGGATTTCGCATTTTTCCGGCCGGTCGCGCCCGGCACCCTTTCCGGCGCCGCGGCTATGCTGCCTGTTCCGCCGCCTGCGCCAGCCGTTGCGAAGCTGTCAGCAGGCGCGCCAGGCAAGCCTTCCGCGCCTCTGCCGCCCGGTCTGCGCTGGCCCGCTTGACCGGCCCGAAGCCGCGGATCTGCTCGGGCACGGCAGCCAGCGCAAGGAAGTCCTCCCGCCGCGACGGCTCATAGGAGCGTTCGATCAGTTCGAGATCGGAGAGATACTCCGCGAGAAGGCGGCGTTCCCACTTGCGTTCCGGCAAGTGCCGGAACGGGTCGGCCCAACTGCCGCGCAGCCGGCGCAAGGCGGCAAGCACCGTGAACAATTTCATCGTCCATGGGCCGAAAGTCCGCTTTCGCGGCCGGCCGCCCACGTCGCCATCGCCGAAGACCGGCGGCGCGAGGTGGAATTCGAGACGCGTCCAGGACTCGAACTCTCCGGCGAGCTGCTTCCGGAAGTCGCCATTGGCGAACAGGCGTGCGACTTCATATTCGTCCTTTGCCGCCATGAGCCGGAACAGGCTGCGCGCCACGGTTTCTGCAAGCTCTCCGTCGATCTGGCGCATGCGTTCCACGCGTTCGCGGTACTGGCGGGCATAGGCCGCATCCTGATAGTCGGCGAGGAAGGCTTCGCGCCGGGCGATGATCTCATCCAGTGTCGGTGCCGGACTGTCGCTGGCGGTGCCGCCGCCGATCCGCCGGCGCAGGCTCTCCGGTTCCAGTGCCGCCTGTCTGCCCCAGCGGAATGCGGCCCGGTTCATCGCCACTGCCTGGCCATTCAGCTCGATGGCGCGTTCGATGGCCGCGGCAGAAACCGGAAGCCCGCCATGTTGATATGCAAAGCCGAGCAGAAGCATGTTGGCCGCCAGCGAATCGCCGAACAGCGCGGTCGCCGCCCGGGTCGCGTCAAGGAACTGCGCGCGGGACTCTCCGGCGGCATCACCGATCGCCTTGCGCAGGCGTGCCGCCGGCAGCTCGAAATCGGCGGATCTCGCAAATTCTCCCGGCATGATCTCGGCCGTATTGACGACAAAGAGCGTCCTGCCCCTGCGGGCCGCGCCAAGCACCTGCCGCGAGGCGGAGACGACCAGATCGCAGCCCAGTACCAGGTCGGCAGCGCCCGCGCCGACACGGATGGCATGGATTTCCTCCGGGGTACGGGCGATGCGGACGTGGCTGAACACTGCGCCGCCCTTCTGCGCCAGTCCCGCCATGTCGATGATGCCGCATCCCTTGCCTTCCAGATGCGCCGCCATGCCGAGAATGGCCGCGATCGTCACGACCCCGGTACCGCCGATCCCGTCGACAATGCCGGCCCAGCCTTCCGGTCCGGGCACCGCGGCCTCCGGCTCCGGCAGGTCTGCGTCAGGTTCGGGAATTTGAACTGCGGCCCCGCGGATCCGCGCCCCATGCACGGTGACGAAGGAAGGACAGAAGCCCTTGATGCAGGAAAAATCCTTGTTGCAGCCTGACTGATCGATGCGCCGCTTGCGGCCGAATTCGGTTTCCACCGGCTGCAGGGAAACGCAATTCGACTGGACGCCGCAATCGCCGCAGCCCTCGCATACCAGCGTATTGATGACGACGCGGCGGTCGGGATCCGGAAAGGCGCCACGCTTGCGGCGGCGGCGCTTTTCGGCAGCGCAGGTCTGATCGTAGATCAGCACGGAAACGCCTTCGACCTCACGAAGCTCCCGCTGCACCGCATCCAGTTCGTCGCGATGATGCACGCTCGTCCCGTGCGGGAACCTGGCGCCGGCGGCATATTTCTCCGGCTCGTCACTGACGACGGCAATCCGCTCGACCCCTTCGGCGCGCACCTGCCGGGCGATGGCATCGACCGTGAGCGCGCCGTCATGCGGCTGCCCGCCGGTCATGGCGACAGCATCGTTGAACAGGATCTTGTAGGTGACATTGACGCCGGAGGCGACAGCGAAGCGGATGGCCAGTGCACCGGAATGGTTGTAGGTGCCGTCGCCGAGATTCTGGAAGACATGTCCGCGCCGGGAAAACGGCGCCTGTCCCACCCATTGCGCGCCTTCGCCGCCCATCGCGGTGAAGCCGACCGTGCTGCGGTCCATCCACAGCGACATGAAATGACAGCCGATGCCGCCGCCGGCAATGGACCCTTCCGGAACGCGCGTGGAGCTGTTGTGCGGACAGCCGGAACAGAAATAGGGCGTTCTCCGCGCGGCCTCGGTCAGGCGCCCGGCATGCTCCAGCGTCCGGCGCAGGTCGGCCACTCTCGCCTCGATCTCCGCGCCCGGTCCGCCGTGCCTCGACAGCCGCTCGCCGATGGCGACCGCGATGGCGGCAGGATCGAGCGCCCCCCAGGAGGGCAGCAACCAGTCTCCCCGTTCATCCCGCTTGCCGACGATCCGCGGCGCCTGCGGCAAGCCGTAGAGGATCTCGCGCAGCTGACGCTCGATCAGCGGATGCTTCTCCTCGACCACCACGATCTCGTCGAGGCCCCGCGCGAATTCGCGGACACCCTCCGGGGCCAGCGGCCACGGGCAGCCGACCTTGTAGATCCGCAGGCTGCGCGGCTCCCCCGCACCGAGCAGCGCCAGGGCCTGGCGCACGTCGAGATAGCTCTTGCCGACCGTGACGATGCCCAGACGCGCCTCGGCCCCGCCATCGAGCACGACCCTGTTGAGGCCGTTTGCCTCGATATAGCGAAGCGCCGCTTCCCGCTTCCAGCGGTGCAGCCTCTGTTCCTGGCCGAGCGGATCGAACTCGTTCCGGATCGACAGTCCGCCGGAAGGAAAGTCGAACTCGGGAATCCGGGTGACGATCCGCTCCAGCGAAGCGCTGACCGACGCCGTCGATTCGACATTGTCCTTGACGCACTTCATCGCCGTCCAGGTTCCGGCGAAACGCGAAAGCGCATAGGCATGCAGGCCGAAGTCGATCAGTTCCTGAACGCCGGCCGGGTGAAACACCGGGATCATCGCATCGACGAAGATCCCTTCCGTGGCATGGGCATTGGTGGAACTCTCCGCGGTATGGTCGTCCCCCATCAGCGCCAGCACACCGCCATGCGGCGCCGTGCCGGCGAGATTGGCGTGGCGGAAGACGTCGCCGGACCTGTCCACGCCAGGTCCCTTGCCGTACCAGAGCCCGAGAACGCCGTCGTATCTCGATTCGCCCAGAAGTCCCGCCTGCTGCGAGCCCCAGACCGCGGTCGCCGCCAGCTCTTCGTTCAGGCCCGGCCGAAAGACGATCCCGCGCCCCGCCAGTTCCCGGCGAGCGCTCCAGAACTGCTGGTCGAGTCCGCCGAGCGGGGAGCCGCGATAGCCGCTGACGAAGCCGGCCGTAT
>CAYLSN010000002.1:0-13668 GCA_964386015.1 uncultured Rhizobiaceae bacterium
GTCACGCCGCTGGTCGCGGCGATTGCCATGTCCGGCTCCTCGATTCTGGTCATCGGCAATGCGCTGCGGCTGCTGCGGACGGCGCGGCCGGGCGCGGGTCCGCGAACCGCGCCGGCTGCGGGAAGGACGGTAACGGCATGAGCATGCTGATCTTCCTTATTCCGGTTGCGCTGTTTCTGGGCGGCATCAGCCTGCTCGCCTTTCTCTGGGCGGTTCGCAGCGGCCAGTACGAGGATCTCGACGGTGCGGCTCAGCGCATCCTGCTGGACGACGACAAACCCTCGTCCTGAGGCGCAAGCGCGAAAAGATCGACAAAGCGCTGCGCTGCCTCGAGGTCTCCCGTCGCCTCGATCTTTCCGGCGTCGACCAGCTCCGAAAGGCTTTTCGGACCGTAGACGGCGGAAGCCAGGCGGTTGGCGTCGCCGCCGAGGATGAACTGGCCTTCCGGCTTCAGCACCGCGGCAGTCTGCAGCCTGCCTTGCGCAAGACGCATCTCGAAGGCCTCCCTGCCGAAATCGAAGCCGGCATGAAACTCGGCACCGGCGGCGCGGTGACGCTGCAGGTTGACGCCCATGGAAATCATCAGCGCGGTGGGGCTGATGAAACGCGACGGATCGTGACCCGGAAGCGAGAGCGCCCAGCGGCACAGGGCTTCCAGCACGGGCAGGACGCCCCGCCCACGCTCGGTCAGGCCATAGGCTCCCAGACGCGGATCATGGAACACCAGTCCCGTCTCGATCATTTGGTGTAGCCTCGCCGTCAGCACACCGGCGGTAATGCCCGGCAGTCCGGCGCGGAGCATCTGGAACCGTTTCGGGGTGAAGACCAGCTCGCGCAGGACGAGCAATGCCCATCGGTCGCCGATCTGGTTCAGCGCATGGGCCGCCAGACAGCCCTCATCGTAGCGAATCCGCGATGGGCGATCGATTTTCGTCATAATTTCATACTAGCAGTTGCTTTTTCATACGACAAGCGTCATCCTGACGCACCGAGGAGCGAGAGTGGAGGATCTCATGGTGTACTACACGGGTTGCATCGCGGCGGTTCCGGCTGCCAATCGGGAGAAATATCTCGAGCATGTACACGAGGCCTGGCCGCTGATGCGCAAGCATGGCGCCGAGCGGATGGTCGAGTGCTGGGGAGCCGACATCCCCAAGGGCAAGGTCAACGATCTTCCCGGCGCCGTGCAGGCCAGGGAAGACGAGCGCGTTGTGTTTTCCTGGATCGAATGGCCGGACAAGGCGCGTGCCGATGCCGGCTTCGAAGCGATGGGCAAGGACCCGGCCATGAAGGAAATGGCGCCGATGCCCTTCGACGGCAGCCGCATGATCTATGGCGGCTTCGAGCCGGTATTCTCGGCCGGCACCGACCGGGAGGCGAACTACTACCAGGGCTTTGCCCTCGCCGTCCCCGGCAAGAACCGGGAGGCCTATGTGAAGATGGCCAGCGACGGATGGGAAAATCTCTTCCGCAAGAGCGGCTGTCAGGGCATGGTCGAGGGCTGGGGCGTCGATGTCCCGCACGGCAAGCAGACCGATTTCTATCGCGCCACGCTGGCGGAGGACGGCGAGGTGCCGCTATTCAGCTGGGTGGCATGGCCGGACCGCGCCACCTGCGACAAGGCGGCGAAGGAAATGGAGGCCAGCATGCAGGGTCAGCCCATGCCGGAAATGCCCTTCGACGGCATGCGCATGATGTGGGGCGGCTTCGAGCTGCTTTTCGATTCTGACAGGAACGGGTGAGGGAATATGCAGGAAACGAGTTTTCATGGGAGACCATGCTGGTACGAGCTCGGCACTTCGGATCTCGAGGCGGCCGGGCGGTTCTATGGCGGCATTTTCGGCTGGGAGGTCGCCGACAGCGGCATGCAGGACTTTGCCTATCATCTCGCCCGTACCGGCGAGGGCAATGTCGCCGGGCTGATGTCCAATGCCGGACAAGCTGGAAATCCGCCACCGAACTGGCTGATCTATTTCGCCGTCGACGATTGCGCGCGGACGGTCGCGGACATCGAAGCGGCCGGCGGCAGCATTCTGAAGCAGCCGCAGATGATTCCCGGCACCGGACTCTATGCCGTGGTCGCGGATCCGCAGGGCGCCGTGTTCGGCCTCATTCAGCCCGATCTCGACCAGATGAGCGAGGAAGATCGCATCAAGGCGCGGTCGGGCAAGGGCGGCGCGTTCGACCAGGGCCTGGCCGGTCACGCCCATTGGAACGAGCTGATGACCTCGGACCCCGAGGCCGGCTTCGCCTTCTATTCGCAGCTGTTCGGCTGGACGCGGGGACAGGCGATGGACATGGGCGAAATGGGCGTCTACCAGCTCTTCCGCTATCGTGACGCGGATATCGGCGCGATCATGGGACTCGGAAACTCGCCGATGCCGGCCTGGCTGCCCTATTTCGGGGTCCGCGCCTCGGTTCGCCAATGCGTCAGCGATATCGAGGCGGCGGGCGGCAAGATCCATTTCGGTCCGGGAGAAGTGCCGGGTCCCGCCTATATAGCGGTCGGGCAGGACCCGCAGGGCGCCTGGTTCGCGCTCGTCGGCCCGCAGGCCTGACACCTTCCGGAGGCGTCACCCGCCCTGCCGCAACTGCCAGGCAAGATGCGCGGTGGCGCCGCCGACGCTGATCAGCTGGATGCCGAAGAGCAGGCCGATCAGCCAGGTCGCCGTCAGCGGCAATGACGCCCACAGGATCAGGGACAGGACGATGCCGACCAGTCCGCTGGCCAGCACCCAGCCCCAATGCGGCAGGGGCCGGATGGTCAGCGCGAAGACGACCTTGGAAATGCCCTCGATCATGAAGAACACGATCAGCAGCAGGGTGACTGTCAGAAGTCCCTGCAGCGGATCGCGCAGGAACAGGAAGCCGATGACGAGCCCGAGAATGACCGAGACCAGCTGGAGCCAGAAATGCGGCACGCGGCGGGCGCCGATCAGGCTGATGCCCTGGACCAGTCCGCTGAGGATGAGCAGCCAGCCGAGCAGGAGAATGACGGCGACGGAAGAGATCAGCGGATAGATGATCGCCAGTACGCCGCCGGCGATCAGCAGCACGCCCTGGATCAGGTACCACAGCGAATGGCGCCTTACCGTGTCGCGGACGGCCTCGCGAAAGACTTCCGCCGCCTGGTCCAGTGTCATGTCAGGTCCTCCCCGCATCCGGCGCCGGGATGATCCCACGGTCGCCGGGCGGTTTCAACTCCCGCGCGCGGCGTTCCACGTGAAACATTGCCGGCCCGGCGTTGCACGTGAAACATTGCCGGCGGGACGTTGCACGTGAAACATCGCCGGCGCGGCCGTCATGCGAGCCGGTTGCGGAACAGCCAGGCGGCAAGCGGCAGCGTCGCCGCGGTGACGCACAGGAGCGGCACGAAGTCGAAGGCGACCTCGCGCAATCCGGCTCCTTCCAGGTAGACCCGCCGCACCAGGTCGACGCCGAAGCGCAGCGGATTGGCATAGGTCGCGACCTGCAGGGCCTCGGGCATGTTGCGCACGGGCGTGATCAGTCCCGACAGCAGCATCAGCGGCATCAGGACCATGAAGGTGTACAGCATGGCCTGCTGCATGTTCAGCGAAACTGCGGAGATGGACAAGCCGATGCCGACCGATGCGAGGGTAAAGGAGCCGAGGCCCAGATAGAGCAGCCAGACCGAACCGTTCATCGGGATGCGGAACCAGAGCAGGATGACGAGAAAGATGATGCTGGCCTGGACGATCCCGATCGCCATGGTCGGGACAGCCTTGCCGACAAGGATCTGGAACGGCGTCAGCGGTGTGACGAGCAGCTGGTCGAACGTGCCCTGCTCGCGCTCGCGCGCCACCGAAAGGGCGGCAAGCAAGAGCGTCTGCAGCATGCTGAGCGCGGCGATCATCGCCGGCATCAGGCTCCAGCGCGATTCGAGCTCGGGATTGTACCAGGCCCGCCTTTCGACCGAAACCGGAGACCGGACGCCCCGAGCCTCGTTGAAGCGGGCGACGACGGCAGCGACATGCGCAGCGGCGGCGCTGGAACTCACCGGATTGCGGCCGTCGAGGATCAGCTGCACCGGCGCGTCGCGACCTGCCGACAGCCTCGCCTCGAAATCCTCCGGAATGGTGACGATGAGCAGGGCGTCGCCGATGACCTGCGGAAATTGCACTGGCGAGGCAAGCGTGGCGGTGCGCTGGAAAATGGCCGCACCCTCCAGCCTTGCCAGCAGCTCCGACGATGCGGCGCTGCGGTCGCGGTCGAGCACGGCATAGGGCACGTGGACAAGGTCGTAAGTGGCGCCATAGCCGAACAGAAGCGCCTGGATGAAGGCGGGCGCGATCAGCACAACGCGATTGGCGGGATCCTTCAGGATGGCAAGCGTCTCCTTGCGAATGAGCGCGAACACGACGAGGATGCGGGCAAGGACGGCGTCCATCAGTCCAGCCTCTTGCGCAGGCGATGGCGGGCGAGCGCCAGCAGCACCGCCGCATAGGCGGCAAGGATCGCCGAGACCCGCAGCGTGGCGGCCCGGTCGTCGCCACCCAGAAAGAGCGTCTTGACCAGGGCGATGAAGTGGGTGGCCGGCAATGCCGTGCCGATCCAGCGGATGAGCTCCGGCACGTTGCGCAGGTCGAAGACGAAGCCCGAAAGCATGATCGCCGGCAGGAAACTCGCCAGCAGCGCCATCTGCGATGCAGCGAACTGGTTGCGGGTCAGCGCCGATATGAAGAGACCGAGCGCGAGCGCGACCAGGAGGTACAGCATCGACACCGCTGCGATGATGCCGGGCGAGCCGCGGATCGGCACGTCGAACAGGAAGCGGGCGGCGGCGAGGCAGATGGCGAGGTCGACGGCGCCGACAGCGAGATAGGGCGCGATCTTGGCGAGAACGATCTCCAGCGGCCGCACCGGCGTGACGAACAGCGATT
Organism: uncultured Rhizobiaceae bacterium; assembly: GCA_964386015.1. Classification (GTDB taxonomy): domain Bacteria; phylum Pseudomonadota; class Alphaproteobacteria; order Rhizobiales; family Rhizobiaceae; genus CAYLGY01. The sequence goes on from CAYLSN010000002.1 coordinate 4,902, forward strand.
CCACCGTGCCTCGCTCCCATTCGCGCGCCACCAGCAACGAGGTCAGGAGCGCGCCGAGCAGCGTCAGCACCACCACGACAAGGCCGGGCACAAGGAACCAGCGGCTCTCCCCGGCCTCGTTGAACCAGTTGCGCTGGATGACGGTGGCTGCTCCGCCTGCAGCCTGCCGGCCTGCCTGGCGATCTGCCTGCCGCGCGAATGCGGCGGCGACCGCGCCATGGACGAAGTTCTCCATGCTCAGGGCAAGGGTCGACTCGGTGCCGCGCAGGATCAGCTGCACGCGCGCCTCGCCAGCCATGCCCCGCGCCGTGAAATCGTCCGGGATACGAAGGATCGCATCCGCGCGATCCTCGCGCATGGCGCGCTCCGCCTGCGCCATGCTGCCGGGAAAGGACGGCGCCAGATAGGGCGAGCCCCGGACCGAGGCGACGAGTTCCCGCGCCGCCGGGCCGCCATCTTCGACGACCACGGCGATCCGCGCGTCGCGGACGTCGAAGGTGAGGCCGTAGCCGAACAGGAGGATGAGCACGGCCGGCAGCAGCAGGCCGACGGCAAGATTGCTGCGGTCGCGCAGCATCTGCCGCGTCTCCTTGCGCGTCAGGGCGGCGAGCCGTCGCGCAAAGCCGCTCATGCCGCACTCCGTTCGTCGCGCCGGCGGCGCCCGGCCTCGACAATGGCGATGAAGGCGCCGTTCATGTCCCCGGCGCCGTCGGCCATGCGCCGGACTTCCTCCGGCGCGCCGAGGGCGATCATCTCGCCCGCGTCCATGATGCCGATGCGGTCGCAGTATTCCGCCTCTTCCATGAAATGGGTGGTGACGATGACCGTGACGCCGCCTTGGGCAAGTCCGGTGATGACGCGCCAGAAGGCGCGCCGGGCGAGCGGGTCGATGCCGCTGGTCGGCTCGTCGAGAAACAGGATGTCCGGCTCGTGCAGCAGCGCCGCCGCCATGGCGAGGCGCTGCCGGAACCCCGCAGGCAGGATGCCGCTTTTCGCTGCCGGATCGAGGCCGAACCGTTCCAGCATCTCGTCGATGCGGCCGCGCAGCGCCTTGCCTCGCAAACCATAGGCGGCGCCGAAGAATTGCAGATTCTCGCGGACGGTCAGATTGCCGTAGAGGGCAAACTTCTGCGACACATAGCCGATGCGGCCCCGCGCCTGCGCGCGTGCGGTGCGCAGGTTGACCCCGGCCACCTCGATCGTGCCGCCACTGGCGGGGAGCAGGCCGCAAAGCATGCGGAAGGTCGTCGTCTTGCCGGCGCCGTTCGGTCCGAGCAATCCGAAGATCTCGCCCCGCGCCACATCGAAGCTCGTATTGCGGACCGCGACGAAATCGCCGAACTTCCGCGTCAGATCGCGCACACGGACGAGGGGCCCCTCCCGCCCGCCGGAGGAGACCGCGACGGGAGGCGCGGCCGGCGGCTCGCTCCGCGGCTCCTCGCGCCTGAGCAGGACCATCACCGCATCCTCCAGTCGCTCCGGGCGGGTTTCGGCAACGACGCCGGCGGGGAGCGCGCCGGGGAGTTGCTTCTCGCTGTCCTGTTCGACGATGAAATGGACCTGCCCGCCCCGCGGCACCGCATCGGCCACGAGGCCGGCGGCGTCGAGTAGCCGCGCCTGCAATTCGCGGGCCGGCATATGCCGCGGCGGCTCGGCGCTGAAGGTGCGTCCCGCGGCGAGGACACGCAGATCCGCCGGAGCGCCGCCGCCCAGCAGCCTGCCCCGGTGCAGGACAAGCACTTCGTCGCAGCGCTCCGCCTCGTCCATGTACGCCGTGCTGAGCAGCAGGGTAAGCCGCTCCTCCCGCACCAGCCGGTCGAGAATCTCCCAGAGGTCGCGGCGCGACAACGGATCGACGCCCGCGCTCGGCTCGTCGAGGATCAGCAGGTCCGGCGAGCGCACCAGGGTGCAGGCGAGGGCCAGCTTCTGCTTCATGCCGCCGGAGAGCTTGCCGGCAGGCCGGGCCGTGAAGGGGGCGAGCCCCGTCATCTCCAACAGCCTCCCGAAGCGCTCCTGCCGGACGCCGCGCGGCACGCCGTGCAGGTCGGCGAACAGGTCGAGATTCTCCTGAATGCTCAGATCCTCGTACAGGCCGAACCGTTGCGGCATGTAGCCGAGTAGGTCCTGGACGGCCTGCGGATCCGTGGCCACATCGATGCCGAGCACGGCAATGCTGCCGCTGTCTGGCCGGATCAGGCCGGCGATCATGCGCAGGAAGGTGGTCTTGCCGGCGCCGTCCGGCCCGACCAGCGCCGTCCTGGCCCCGGAGCGAATTTGCAGCGTGATGCCATCGACGGCGCGCACGGCCTCGCCATCCGGTCCGGGAAAGGTCCGGCGCACGTCCCGGGCGAGGACCGCATTCCCGCTCATGGAAAGTCACTTCTCGAAATGCGCACGGTGACGGGTTGGCCGAGCCGCAGCCGGTTGTCCGTGTCCTCGACGATGACCCGCACCTCATAGACCAGACTGGTCCGGAGCTCTTCGGTCTGGACAGCTTTCGGCGTGAATTCGGCGACGGAGGAAACATGGCCGACGCGACCCTGCAATTCGGGTCCGCCATCGGGGATGATCCGTGCCGGCTTGCCCTCGCGGACATTGCCGAGATCGGGCTCGCCGACATAGGCGCGGATCCATTTCGGCCGGTCGATGGCCAGCGCGTAGACAGGCCGCTGCGGACCGGCCTGATCGCCCGGCTCGAGCAGGCGCGCCCGGACCACCGCATCGGCAGGGGCCTTCAGCCTGCCCTGTCCGATCTGATGACGGATGATGGCGAGCGCCGCCTCGGCTGCCGCGAGTTGCGCCTCCGCCGCGGCAATGTCCTCGGCGCGGGGACCGGCCTCGATCAGGGCCAGCGCCGCCTCCGCCTCCGCGAGACGCGCACGTGCGCTCGAAGCTTCGCTGCGGGCATGATCGAGAGCCTGGGCGCTGGCGGAGCCGCTTCCGGCAAGGCGGGTCACCCGTTTCAGATCCGACTCCGCCCGTTCGGCCAGCGCCCGTGCCGAGGCAAGCTGTGCCCGCGCCTGCGCCAGTTCCTCCGGTCTTGCCCCGCGCCTCAGCTTGAGGAGCGCCTGGCGCTGCGCCTCGGCCTGCGCTTCCGCCTGGCGTTGCTGCACCGCCAGCAGGCCGGTATCGAGCACCGCCAGCAGTTCGCCCTTCCGGACCCTGTCACCCTCTTCCGCGTGCAATTCGACAATCCTGCCGGCGCCATCGAAGGCCAGCTGGATCTGCCGAATTTCGACATTGCCGTAGAGGACGATCTCGTCCGTTGCCGCCGGTTCCCGTTCCAGCCACCACCAGGCCAGCCAGGCCGCAGCCGCGAGCAGGAGGAGGACGGGCAGAATCTTTCGCATGGCGCGGCACCGTCAATTAGTCTAAAATAGATTTAGACTTGTTTTTGCCGCCTGTCCATCGCAGGAAGGAGAACATGACGACGCAGAATGCGGCACGGCGGACCGCCGGCCGCAAAGGCACGCGGCCCTTGCGGGCGGATGGCAGGGCAACGCGCGACCGGATCATCGAGACCGCCGGCGAGCTGTTTGCGCGCCATGGCTTCGCCGAAACGACGAGCAAGGCGATCGCCCGGGCGGCGGCAGTGGATGTCGCCTCCATCAACTATCATTTCGGCAGCCGCAATGGCCTGTACCAGCAGGTGCTGCTGGTCGCGCACGACCGGATTGTCGCGCTCGACGAGCTGGAGCAGCTGACCGGCAGCCCCCTGCCGGCCGAAGAGAAGCTGCGCCGCCTGATCGGATACTTCGTCGAAGCGGCGCTGGAGGCGCCGGGCTGGCACATGCGGGTGCTGGCGCGCGAGATCCTCGCGCCGACATCGAATATCGAGGTTCTCAAGCGGCGCGCCATCCTGCCGAAAATGGCGGTCGCCCGTGCCATTCTCGCCGAATGCAGCGGCCTCGACCCGCAGGATCCGGCCTTGCTACGCTCCGTCGTCTCCGTGATCGCGCCCTGCCTCGTGCTGGCCCTCACCGGTCAGGCGCCTTCGCCCCTGCCCATCCGCGACAATCTTGCCGCCATGGGCCGGGACGCACTGACGGACCATCTCGTCACGTTCTCCCTCGCCGGACTGGCAGCGATCGCAGCAGGGCGCGCCCGCGCCGCTCCGTAGACCGCCGCAACAGCTCTTCAGGTTCCTGTCGATTGTCGTCTTGTTGACAATCTGCAAGGCTTATGGATCAATGGGCCGACCATGCCGGCGGCGCCGGAGCCAGAGGGAGAGGGATCGCGATCATGATGAAGAGTTGTTTCGACACCGACCGTTTCTTCGTGCCGGGCCGGCGCCGGTTGCTCGCAGGCGCCATCGCAGGCGCGGCAGCGTTCGGACTGGGCGGCATCGCCCAGGCGCAGGACTGGCCGACGCTCTCCTTCCGCCTGACCCAGACCGTCTCCCCGACGGAGCCGCTGGGCCTCGGCATGACACACTTCATGAAGCGCCTTGCCGAGGAGACGGGCGGCAAGGTCACGGTGCAGTATTTCCCCAACGGGCAGCTCGGGCAGGACCTCGACATCTTCGAGCAGATCACCGAGGGCACGGTGCACATGCACGCCTCCGGATTCGGCGCCAATGCCGATTTCAACTCCTTCTATGCGCCCTGGCTGCTCAAGGATTTCGATCACGTCCAGCGCGTGCTGCAGAGCGACCTGGCCGCCAGGTGGAACGAAAAGCTGATCGCCGACAGCGGCGTGGCCGTGCTGATGGCCTATCCGCGCGCGCCGCGGCAGATCACCAGCAATGGCCGTGCCATCCGTACGCCGGAGGACCTCAAGGGGCTCAAGATCCGGGTGCCGGAGATCCCGATCCTGTTCAACGCGTTCCAGCGGCTCGGCGCCGATGCGGTCGCCATGAGCTTCGGCGAGGTCTATACGGCGCTGCAGACCGGCACGATCCAGGCGCAGGAAAATCCGCTGCCGACCATTGCCGGCTTCTCCATCCAGGAAGTGCAGGAATATATCAGCCTCACCAACCATGTCATGGCACCGGAGTTCATCTATGTGAACAATGAATGGTGGCAGGGCCTGTCGCCGGAACTGCGCGACTTGATGATGAAGCTGCTTGTCGAGGGGCAGCAGGTCGCGGCCCAGGCTACCGAGACGGTTCAGGCGAGGCTGATCGAGGAGATCCGCGCCGCCGGCGGCACCGAGATCGTCGAATCCGATGTGGAGGCGTTCCGCCAGGCCGCTCGTCCGATCCTCGACGAGATCGGCCCGGAATATCTGGGCGAGGAGGCCTACAGGACCATCGTAGAGCTGGCCGACTGAGGCATGCTTGCCGCGTCCTACAGATTGCGCAGGCGTGCCACCGCGCTCTGCGCAACGCTTTCCGGGCTGATGGGCCTTGTCCTGCTCAGCCTGCTCGGGCTGAATGTCGGTGTCCGTCTCGCGGACATCAACCTGCCATGGATGGCGGAAACGACGCGGATCGTCTTCATGTGGGGAATCGTGATCGGCGTGATCGCGGTTTCCCTGTCGAGTCAGCATTTCCGGGTCGATGTGTTCAACCTCAAGGCAGTCGACGAGGCGGAGCCCGGCGGCATGTGGGAACTGGTGCTGCAGCTCATTGCCTGCGCCGCGCTGGCCTATGTTCTCTACTACGCCATTCCCAGCATCGCCCGCGCGTCGTCGCAGGTCTTTGCGTCGGTTCCGCTCACCTACGGTACCATGCGCCTGGCGCTCACCGTCGGCCTGGGCGGCATGCTGATCGCCCATCTCTGGCGTGCGGCGGAGATCGTCGCGGAACTGGCGGACGGCCGGCCGCTCCGGCAGGAAGGCTGAGCCATGGGCGAATTTTCCTCCGTCGGGCTGGTGATGGGAACACTGATGGTTCTCATCCTGCTGCGCCTTCCCATCGTATTTGCCATCGCCGCCGCGGTCAGCCTCTACTTCATCCAGAAGGGGCTGGGTCCGTCGAGCATTGCCGTGCGCATGACCTCGGCAATGGATTCGAGCGTGCTGATCGCCATCCCGCTCTATCTCATGGCCGGCGAGTTCATGAACCGGAGCGGAGCGACCGGGCGGCTGATCGCGGCGGCGCAGGCCTGCCTGTCCTGGGTTCGCGGCGGGCTGGCGCAGACCAACATATTGTCCTCACTGATCTTCGCCGGCATGTCGGGCTCGGCGCTGGCGGATTCGGCCGGCATCGGCAAGGTAATGATCCCGTCGATGAAGGAGCGCGGCTACGATCCGGCCTTTTCGGCTGCCGTGACCGCGACTTCCTCGGTGATCGGTCCGGTCTTCCCGCCCTCGATCCCGATGATCGTGTTCGGCTCGATTACCGGCACCTCGGTCGGCGCACTTTTCCTGGGCGGGGTCATCCCCGGTATTCTCATCACCGTGGCGCTGATGGCCTGGGCCTGGCTGGCGACGCGCAACATGCCGCTGACCGACAAGGTCGAGCGCCTGTCCCTTGCCCGGGCAGCCAGAGCGATGCTGGACGCCGCCCTGCCGCTGATGACGCCGGTCATCATCATGTCCGGGATCCTGTTCGGCTTCATGACGCCGACGGAAGCCGGCGCCGTGGCGGCGCTCTATGCGGCTTTCATCGGCCTGTTCATCTACCGCACCGTGTCGCTGCGCCAGCTCTTCGACGGCATCACGCAGGCGATGGTCGGCACCGCCGCCGTAATGGTGCTGCTCGGCATTGCCGCGGTTCTCGGCTGGATCATCACCATCGAAGGCGTCGCCCATCAGGTGAGCCTCATGCTGGGCGGCGAGGACGCCAGTTTCTGGCTCGTGGTGCTCGTCATCAACATCGTTCTGCTGATCGCCGGCATGTTCATGGACTCCACCGCCGCCATGCTGGTCTTCGTCCCCGTGCTGGCGCCGATCGCGCTGGATATCGGCCTTACCCCGGTCCAGTTCGGTGTCATGGTGGTGGTCAACCTGATGATCGGGGTCGTCACGCCTCCGGTCGGCTTCTGTTTGTTCGTGACGGCATCGATCGCCGGCGTTCCGGTTCGGGACGTCATCCGGGCGACCGTTCCCTTCCTGGTACCGCTGCTGCTGGTGCTCGCGGCGATCTCGCTCGTGCCGGGTCTCAGCACCTGGCTCGCGGGCTTTGTCTGAAACTGAGAGGTTCATCGTGCCTGACGCACCCGAAGAGTTCCGCATCCTGTCGCATGGCATGCTCGGCTACGGCTTTCCCGTCTCCTCGGTCGAGGAGGCGGTGCGGCGGGGGATCGACCTGATTGCCGTCGATTCCGGCAGTACCGATCCCGGCCCCTATTATCTGGGCAGCGGCAAGCCGTTCGTGTCGAAGGCGATGGTGGTGCGCGACCTCGAGCTGCTGCTCGATGCCCAGACGAAGACCGGCGCGCCGATGATCATCGGCTCGGCGGGTGGCGCGGGCACCGATTCGCAGGTCGATTTCGTACTGGATGCGCTGCAGACGGCGCTGCAGTCGCGGGGCGGACGGCGGAAGGTCGCGGTGATCCGCAGCGAACTCCCGAAGGAGACCGTGGCGCGGGCGCTGGCGGAGAAGCGGATCGCCACTTTCGAGACCGAGCAGGATCTCACCGTGGAGGACATCGCGGCGGCGACGCATATCGTTGCCCAGATCGGTCCGGAGCCGATCATTGCCGCGCTGGAAGCGGGACCGGAGATCGTGGTGAGCGGCCGCGCCTGGGACGTGGCCAATGTCGCCGCCCTGCCGATCCGCCTGGGCTATCCGCGCGGGCTGGCCCTGCATCTCGGCAAGATCCTCGAATGCGGCGGCCAGGCGGCGCTGCCGGTGGAAGGATCGGACCTCCTGATGGGCCGGCTCTACCGCGACCGCTTCGTCGTGGAAAGCCCGCAGGCCCACAAGGCCTGCACGGTGGAATCGATTTCCGCGCATACGCTGTACGAGAAGACCAACCCGGTCCATCTGCCCGGTCCGGGCGGGCTGGTCGACCTGAGCCGGGCGAGCTTCGAGCAGATCGATCCGGTCCGGGTTGCCGTGCGCGGAAGCCAGTTTCACCAGGCGGACAGGTACATGGTCAAGCTGGAGGGTGCGCGGCTGCTCGGACACCGGCACATCATGATCGGCGGCATCCGCGATCCGCGCATGATCCGGCAGATCGACGTCATCCAGCGTGACCTCACGGCGCGGCTGGAGAAGAATCTGGAGAACCGGGTCGCCCGCGACGAATACATCCTCACCTTCCGCCGCTACGGGCTCGACGGCGTGATGGGGCCGCTGGAGCCGGTGAAGACGCCGGCGCACGAACTCGGCATGGTGGTCGATGTCGTCGGCCGGACCCCGGAGATCGCCGAGGCCGTCTGTGCCATGGCGCGCTCGCTGCTCCTGCACTGGGGCTATGAGGGGCGCATCGCCACCGCCGGCAATGTGGCATTTCCGTTCTCCCCGGCCGACCTGCCGGCGGGAGAGGTCTATGAGTTCAACATCTACCATCTGATGGAGATCGATGACCCGGTCGCCATGTTTCCATTTGAAGTGAGGGAGATCGGCTGATGCGGCTCGGCGATATTGCGAAAGTGGTCCGCAGCAAGAATGCCGGGCCCTTCATCATGACCTTCGACGTGCTCTTCGACAGCGAGCAGACCCTGGAGCGTATTCGCGCCGGCGGTCGTCTTACCCGCGACAGCGTTGCCGCGGCCTATGGCGTCTCCCCGAACGCGATCCTGGACTTCGACTATTATCCCTTCGCGCGGGCGGTGAAGTTCTCGATCCGGCGCCCGGTGCCCTCCGGTTCGGCCGGAGACACGGATGTCTACGGCGCGCAGCAGCATGTGCCGCTGCTTGAACTCGATGTCGGCT
>CAYLSN010000002.1:13678-16667 GCA_964386015.1 uncultured Rhizobiaceae bacterium
TGAGATTGCCGAGGCGGACGCCGCCGGTGAGGTCGCCGCCCTGTACGAGACCATCCGGGCAGAGACCGGCTCGCGGCTGGTGAACTATGTCTGGCGCCACCTTGCGACCATCGAGGGGGCGGGGCCGTGGCTGTGGGAAGTCGTCCGCCTGAACGATGCGGGATGGCTGGCGCGCGCCATCGACGAGCGCGCCAACGCCGCCGCGCAACGTCTCGCGCCGGAGGGCGCGCCTTCCCTGGCACCGGCAACGGTCGCGCACCGGATCGTCGAGCGGTACAATGTCAACAATGCCGGCAATCTGGCGCGGGTGCTGGTGCTGCTGGAGGCGATGCGGCGCCCCGCCGGCGAAATCGTGGATATGCCAGCCAGCCAGTCCGCCCCGGTTTCTTCCGATGCGGGCGAGGCCCTTCCCGCCCTGCCGCGCTTCTCCGACCTGTCCGCCGAGGACCTCGACCATGTCGAAGCCCTCGCGGGGGCCGGGCCGGCAGCGGACAGCGGCATCGTGCCGAGCCTGTGGCGCCATCTTGCGGTCGAACCGGGCCTGCTGGCGTCGCTGCGCGGCCCGCTCGCAAGGATTCTGGCCTCGCCGGGCTTCGCCGCCGCCTTCGCCGACCTTCGCCGCTTCGGGCTGTCCGAGGCGGCGCGGATGGAGATCCGCATGCCGCCGCCCGGCACGTTCGACCGGACGAAGGCGCTGGACGGGCTCGAACGCTTCTCGCGCCGAATTGCCGAACTGACCCTGGCCGGAAGGATCCTGACCCGACAGGACCCGGCCTCAACCTCACCTGGAGCGAACCTGTGAGCATCGTTGAAAAGACCGAGCGGCAGATTGCCGCGACAGAGCGCCTGAATCCCACCATCCGTGCGGTGATCACCCTGATGGCGGATGAAGCCCGCCAGGCGGCCGCGCGCATCGGCCAGCGCATGGGCGGCAGCGGATGGGCGGGCGCACTCGCCGGCCACACCGTATCCATCAAGGACAATATCGATGTCGCCGGCGTGCGTTCGACCGCCGGCTCCAGCTTCTTTGCCGACCGCATCGCCAATGCGGACGCCACGGTGGTCGCGCGGCTGCGCCAGGCGCAGGCGACCATCATCGCCAAGGTCAATCTCCACGAATTCGCCTTCGGAGGCACCACGCAGAACCCGCACCACGGTTCCTGCCGCAATCCGTGGAACCCGGAGCATATTCCCGGCGGCTCCTCGGGCGGCTCCGGGGCCAGCGTCGCCGCAGGGATGTGCGACATCTCGCTGGGCACGGATACCGGCGGCTCCATCCGCATTCCGGCCGCGCTCAACGGGCTGGTCGGCCTGCGCCCGACCGTCGGCCGCGTGCCGAATACCGGCTCTGTCCCGGTCAGTCCGCAATTCGACACGATCGGGCCGCTCGCCCGCACGGCGGCGGAGGCGGCAGCCGCCTTCGAGGCAATCGCCGGCTACGACCCGGAGGACGAATTCAGCGCCGATGTCGAGGTCGAAAGCTGGATCTCGCGGCGGGCACGGGGAGTGCAGGGCCTGGTCATGGGCATTCCGTCCAATTTCTTCTTCGAGAAGATCGATCCCGAAGTCGAGGCGGCGGTGCGCGGCGCCATCGATACCCTGCGCGGGCTCGGCATCCGGCTGGTCGAGGTCAGCCTGCCGGGAGCGGAAACGGTTCACCAGCAGATGACCAACGTCCTTCTGTGCGACGCCGCTTCCTTCCATCGCGAGCGGCTCGAGACGGCGCAATCCAGGTTCGGCCCGGATGTCTACGAACGGATGATGATCGGATATCACACGCGCGGCATCGACTATGCCGCGGGCTTGCGGGCGCTCGAGCGCTGGCGCCGCCAGGTCGAACTGATCCTGGAGGAGGTGGATTTCCTGGTTACGCCGACGGTCGGTTTTGCGGCGCCGCGCGTGGTCGATGCGCTGCAGATGATCGAGGCGACACGCGGCCTGACGCGCCTGACCTTTCCCTGGTCCTTCGCCCAGGTGCCGGCGCTCAGCGTTCCCTGCGGCTTCACTTCCGCCGGCCTGCCCATCGGAATGTAGCTCGTCGGACGCCATTTCGACGAAGCCTTGCTTTTCGCTGTTGCCGATGCTTACCAGGAGGTCACCGACCATCACCTGAAACGCCCTGCCCTGCTCGAGGAGATCGCAAGGACTTCCGCCTGAGCGAGACGGGCGGGCGGCAGCTGCAGGCCATGACGAATCCAGAGAAGGCAACATGACCGAGAATGGCACATTGCTGCGGATCACGCGCCGGCCTTCGCTGGCGCAGCAGGCGGCTGCAAGCCTGCGTCAGGCGATCCTCGACGGCACGCTCACTCCCGGCCAGCACCTGATCGAGATCGAAACGGCGCGGGAGCTCGGGATCAGCCGCGGGCCCCTGCGGGAAGCATTCAGGATGCTCGCCGCCGAGGGCTTTCTCGAGATCCACGAGGACCGGGGCGTCTTCGTGCGGGACTGCTCGCCGGAGGAGATCGAGCAGATGATCGTCGCCCGGGCAATGATGGAAGGCATGGCGGCACGCCTGTTCGTGCTGCGGGCCGGGACAGAGGATCGCGCCCGGATCCGGTCGCTGATCGGCGAAATGGAACGGATCGCGCCTGACCGGAGCTCGCGCGAGTGGCGCTCGCTCGACTGGAAGTTCCACGAGACGATCATGGCCGGCTCGCACAATCACTTCATCACCCGGTCCTGGAAGAATCTCGGCTCGCTGCTGCGGGTCTACATGATGCAGATCAACCCGCTCTACGATCTGGAGCGGCCGCGCGTGCTGGAGACGCACAAGGCTCTCGCGGCCAGCGTGCTGGGGGACGATCCCCAGGCGGCCGAGCGGCTGTTCCGGCGCACCATCCTGACCTCCGGCTTCTTCGTGCTCGGCAAGCCGGTCCCGGCGGATCTCGTCGACAGCGACAGCTGACCGGCGCGACCCGTCCGATGCGGTCCGGTGCGCACCGGCATGGTGCTCCGGATCCTTTCCGCAAAGCGCAGTCCGCTATTC
>CAYLSN010000002.1:16677-43577 GCA_964386015.1 uncultured Rhizobiaceae bacterium
TACGCCGCCGGAATCGAAGACTTTCTCGGGATTGCCGACGATGACAGGGGCTCATACCACCCGGACGGAAAGGCTCCCGACGCCTTCGATGCTGGCTTCCATGATGTCGCCGCGCCGGACGGCGCCGACGCCGGAAGGCGTGCCGCTCATGATGAGGTCCCCCGGCCGCAGCCCGAAGAAGCGCGACAGGACCGAGATCATCTCCGGCACCTTCCAGATCATCTGGTTGAGATCGCCGTCCTGGCGGACTTCGCCATTGACCTTGAGCAGCACCCTGCCCCGATCGGGATGGCCGATGCGGCTTGCCGGCACCAGCGGGCCGCAGGGCGCAGAGCCCTCGAAGCTCTTGGCCACTTCCCAGGGGCGGCCGAGCTTCTTGGCCTCCGCCTGCAGGTCGCGCCGCGTCATGTCCAGCCCGATCCCGTAGCCATAGACATGTTCCAGCGCCTGCCCGACGGGGATGTCCTTGCCCCCCTTGGCCAGGGCGACAACCATCTCGACCTCGTGATGCACGTCCGAGGTTTCCGGCGGATAGGGAAAGGTGCCGTCGGCGATGACCGCCCCGGCATGCTTGAGGAAGAAGAAGGGCGGCTCCTTGTCCGGGTCGTGTCCCATCTCCACCGCATGCGCCGCATAGTTGCGCCCGATGCAGAAGATCCGGTGAACCGGAAAGACGCCGGCGGCGCCTTCCACCGGCAGGACCGGGACCGGATTGGGATGGATGACGAAATTCTCTGCCTGCGTCTTTTCGCGTGCTGCGGCGTCACTCATGTTCAGCTCCTGACGTGTGCATAATATTCGATGCGCCTCTCCAGCCGGCCGACAAGGTCCGCCATGGTGAGGGCAAAGGCGAAGAGCAGGACGATCAACGCCCAGAAATGGGCCATCAGAAAGTTCTGCTGATAGAGGGCGAACAGGGCGCCCACCCCGATGATGGAGACCAGGAGTTGGCCGATGACCACTCCCTTGACGCCGCGGATCAGGCCGAGCCGGATTCCGGCGAGGATCTCCGGCAATGCGCCGAGCAGCACGATCCTGGCCCGCTCGCGCCGGCCGGCGCCGAAGGAACGGGCCATTTCCAGCAGCGAAGGCGAAATGTGCTGCACGCCGGCGCGCGTATCGAGAACGATGATCCATACGGCAAACATGAACACCGTCACCACCACGGTCGGCGTGCCGAGCCCGAACAGGATCATGAACACCGGAACGAGGGCCGAGAGCGGCGCGGAAAGGAAGATGTTCACCCACATGTTGAGCATGTTGTCGATCGACCGGAACCTGCCCATCAGGATGCCGAGCGGAATTCCCACGGCTGCGGCAAGTCCCATGCCCAGCGCATAGGAGGACAGGGTGATCCACACCGCCTGGCCGAAACTGCGCGAGGTGACGACATCGCCCATGGCGACAAGAACCGAGGAAAAGGGCGGGAACAGCATCAGCAGCCCCAGCCTCCCGACGATTTCCCAGATGAGCAGCCAGACGATGAGCGCGGTCAGTTTCGGGAAGGAGTGGGCAGGAATGCGCATGTCAGTCCACATATTTCCGGATCCCGTGCCAGATATTCTCGACGGTCTCGAGATAGACGGGATTGCGGCGCAGCTCGTCCGGGCCGAGGCCGGAAGGAATGTCGGGCTCGATGATCTCGGAAACCCTGCCGGGACGTGGCGACAGGAGGACGATCCTGTCGGAGAGGTAGACGGCCTCCTCGATGGAATGGGTCACGAAGATGAAGGTCTTCTTCTCCACCTCGCGCAGGCGGATCAGGTCTTCCTGGAACTTGCGCCGCGTCTGCTCGTCGACGGCGGAGAAGGGCTCGTCCATCAGCAGCACGTCGGCATTCACCGCCAGGGCGCGCGCCAGGCCGACGCGCTGGCGCATGCCGCCGGACAGCTGGTGCGGATAGCTGTTGCCGAAGCCGTCAAGCCCGACCTGACGAAGATAGTGGCCAGCGATCTCCTCGCGTCTGGCCTTCGGCACGCCCTGCATCTTCAGCCCGAACGCGGCATTCTCGAGCACGGTCGCCCAGGGCAGGAGTGCGAAGTCCTGGAAGACGAAGGCCCGCTCCGGCCCGGGTCCGCTGACCGGCCTTCCCCTGACGAGGATCTCGCCCTGGGTAGGGGCAAGCAGCCCTGCGATGATCTTCAGAAGGGTGGTCTTGCCGCAGCCGGAAGGACCGAGAAGGCTGGTCAGGCGCCCGGCCTGGAATTCGAGATCGATGTCCCTGAGCGCGACCACGTCCGACCCGTAGACCTTCGAAACATTCCTGACCTCGATGATGCTGCCGGATCGGGGCCCGGCCTGCAGGATCGGATCGGCTTCCGCAATCTTCATTGCACGCTCCGTTCCGGACGGAAGAGCAGGATCTCGACGCGTTGCAGGACGCCGACGGCGATCACGGCGAACAGCACGATCGAGACCACGGCGGCATACATGTGCGCATAATTGGCGACCGAGCGGTGAAAGGTGATCAGATCGCCGATTCCCGTGGGCGTGATCAGCAGCTCGGCCAGGACGACGCCGGAAAATCCTTCCGCCACCCCCAGCCGGATGCCGGCGAAGATCATCGGGCTGGCGGCGGGGACGACGACGAAGAAGATCTGCTGCCTGCGGTTACCCATGAAGGACCGGCACATCGCCAGCAGCGATTCGGGGACATTGCGCACGGCCTTGTAGGAGTTGATCGTGATTACCGGCATGGCCAGCATCACTACCGCCACGACCTTGGCCGCCAGCGAGATTCCGTAGATGAAGGTGACCAGCGGAATCAGCGCCGCCATCGGTGCGGCCTGCATGACGATGAAGACGGGCAGCGCCAGCCATTCGACATCCTCGCGCAGCCCCATCAGCACGCCCATGCCGATGCCGACTGCAAGCGAGAAGGCCAGTCCGATCAGCAGCGGCTCCATGGTGCGCAGATAGGCTGCGCCCATCGATCCATCCGCCAGCATGGCCCAGAATGCCGCCGCCGTCGCCGAGAAGCTGGGGAAGGAGAAGTTGAAGCCGGACCTGCCGCCAATCTCCCATGCGGCAGCGAAGATCGCCACCGACAGGAGCTTCCAGATCAAAGGCAGCCGCGCCAGCCGCGAGGCAAGGCCGGGCGCGTCGGCGCGATTGCGCAGGAGAATGCGGTCTGCCGGATCGAGCATTGCCATGAGGTCACCAGTGATGCCTGGCGGGCGCGCATTCCGGGCCGCGCCCGCATCGGGTTCTACCGGGCGCGGGCCGCTTCCAGCGGGCCGAAGTCCCAGAACTGGTTCACGTCGACATTCTCGCCCGGGTCCTTGACCTGGCCGGCCGCCGCGAGGAACTTCAGATCGTCCCGGACGTCGTCCGGTTCGCCGCCGCCGAGCGGCATGACGCCGTTCTCGACCGCCTCGGCATAGTACTTGCCGATATCGTCCGCCGCCTCCGCCGGAAGATCGGGCAGAAGGTCGTATTGCTGGCGCCACTCGGCAACCCTGGCCGGTTCCTGGTTGATCTCCTCCCAGGTGGCGAGCAGTTCCTCGACGAAGGTCACGACGTCGTCCTTGCGGCTGGCAAGAAAATCGACATTGGCATAGAGCGCCTCGTCGGTGGCGTTGACGCCCTCGATCGGCAGGCGCTTGAACTTGCCGGGCGCCTCGCTTTCCAGCAGGCGCATGGAGGCGGCGTCGACGATGGTGGCGTTGACGGTGCCCTGAAGCAGGGCGCCTGCACGCACCTCGGCGCCGGGAACATAGCTGATATTGGAGTACTTGATGCCGTGGATCTGTTCCATGAGCCGCATCAGCGCCTCGGTCCCCGAGCCACGCGAATGCACGGCGATTTCCTGGCCGTCGAGATCGGCCCAGTCGGAATAGACTTCCGCGTTCACGACGGGAAAGAACAGCAGGGTCGACATGCGGAAGAACATGCGGATGGGCGCGTTCGAATTCTGGATGAAGGCATAGGGAGAGCCTACGCCGATATCCGCCTGGCCGCCGACCACCGCCTGTGTCGCGAGATCCTCCGAATTGAAGAAGGTCAGCTCCATGGGCACGCCGCGTGCCTTCGTGCGTTCCATGGCGACGAGAAGGCCAAGGCTTTCGACGCTCGCAATGTCGCCCATCGCCACGCGAATGGGCGCATCCTGGGCAAACGCCGGCATGGAAAGCGTCGCCGTCAGAGCGGCCGCGGTCAGGGCGGCCGCAAGGGTTCTGCGCGTGATTCTCATCGGTTTCTCCTCCCTCCCGAATTTCCGGCATCGGACCGGAACTGCCGCTGATGCGGCAACCAATTTCGGAATGGTTGAAGCTTCCACGCAAAGCCGCATTGCGTCAAGTCCCAAGACGGATGCAAAGATTCGTAGGAGCTTCGGCTCAGCTTGACTTGCCCTCATTCTCGACTAGAACTGGACCAATCCGAAAATGGTTGCAGGCGCATGGACGACAGGCTGGCGAGGTCGGACAAGAGGGACGGGGCAACGCTTGTCCAGCTGCGCGCCTGGCTGACACGGAGCAATTTTCCTCCCGACACGCGGCTGCCCCCCGAGCGCGAACTGTGCGAGCAGCTGGGTGTGTCGCGGACCGATCTGCGCAAGGCCCTGGCCGTCCTGGAAGAGGAGGGCCTGCTGTGGCGGCATGTCGGCAAGGGCACCTTCACGGGCAGCCGCGCCATCAAGGTGCTGAGTCTTGCCGAGATCGACCGTCAGACCAACCCGGCCGAGGTGATGCGCACGCGGCTGCTGATCGAGCCGGTCATCGCGCGCGAAGCGGCGCTCAACGCCACCTCGCGCCATGTCGAGGCGATGCACGAATGCGCGGAGCGGACTCGTCGCGCCGCCACCTGGCGGCAATACGAGACGGCCGACAACGAACTGCACCGCTGCATTGCCGAGGCGACGGACAACCGGTTGCTGCTGGCGCTGTTCGATGCGCTGAACGCGGTGCGCCGCGCGGTCGTCTGGGGTATGTTGCGCGCCAATGGCGACCGCCCGCCGCCCGACCATCATTCCTTTGCCGAACATGGAAGGATCATCGCCGCGATCGAACGGCGCGATCTGAACGGGGCGGCGGGCGCGATGTACGAACATCTGCGCGCGGTCGAGCGCCACCTCCTGGGTCCGGCGCCGGACCAGCCCTGGGTGACGGATGCCGGCGCCTGATCCGCCCGCTACATTCGAGCATGATCCTGTCCGGAAAGCGGGTACCACTTTTCGCTGACGCGGACCTGCGGTTCGGGATCATGCTCTTGCAGCTCAGTCCATTCCGAGATAGGCGCGCCGGATTTCCTCGCTGCGCGCCAGTTCCGAGCTCGCGCCCTCCACCGCGATCCGACCCGTCTGCATCACATAGGTGCGGTTCGAGACGGCCAGCGCCAGGCTGGTATTCTGCTCGACGAGGAGAACGGTCGTGCCTTCCTCCCGGTTGATGGCGGCAACGATCCTGAAGATCAGCTCGATCACGCGGGGGGCGATCCCCAGCGAAGGCTCGTCGAGGAGAAGGATCCGCGGCCTCGCCATCAGGGCGCGGGCGACCGCCAGCATCTGCTGCTCGCCGCCGCTGAGCGTCGAGGCACGCTGGCGGCTGCGCTCGAGCAGCACCGGGAAATAGGTGCCGACACGCCGGATCTCGTCCTGCAGCCGCACCGTGCCGCCGAACTGATAGGCGCCCATCTCGAGGTTCTCCATGACGCTCATGTCCGCGAACAGGTCACGTCCTTCCGGAACCAGCGCCAGGCCCAGCCGGGCGATGGCATGCGCGGGCCGCCCCTCGATCGGCTTGCCGTCCAGCAGGATGCGGCCGCCGCTCGGCCGGACCAGGCCGGCCACCGCCTGCATCAGGCTCGACTTGCCGGCGCCGTTGACCCCGACGAGCGAGACGATCTCGCCCTTGCCGACCCGCAGCGAAACGCCATCCAGTGCCCGCACCTTGCCGTAGTGAACCGAGAGATTCTCGACTTCAAGCATGGGCGTTCCACCCGGTTCCGAGATAGGCTTCGATGACGGCAGGATCGTTCTGCACTTCCTCCCTGGTGCCGCTGGCCAGCAGCCTGCCGAAATTGAGCACGGTGATGCGGTCGGAAATGCTCATCACGAAACGCATGTCGTGCTCGATGACCAGCAGCGTGATGCCGTCGGAGTCGCGCAGGCTGCGCACGATCTCGGCGGCGGCGGCCGTTTCCTGCATGTTGAACCCCGCGACGAGTTCGTCGAGCAGAAGCAGGCGCGGTCTTGCCGCCAGGGCGCGCGCCAGCCCCACGAGCCGAGCCTGGCCACCCGTGATCTCGCGCGCCTCCTTGCGGGCGAGCCGAGCCAGACCGACTCTTTCGAGCAGGCCATGCGCAATCTCGACCGCCTCCTCGCGGCTGCGGCGCGCCGATTGCAGGCCCAGCATCGATTCGGCGACGCCGAGCCGGCTCTGGCGCATCGCACCGGCGGCGACATTGTCCAGCACGCTCATGCGCGGAAACAGCTCGACATGCTGGAAGGTGCGGGCGATCCCCGCCCGCACGACATTGTGCGGCGCGATCCTGGCGAGATCCTCTCCGCCGAACAGGATCTCGCCCGAGGTCGGCGCGTAGATGCGGGTGACCAGATTGAGCACGGTGGTCTTGCCGGCGCCATTCGGCCCGATCAGCGAATGGATCTCCCCCTCGCCGACCTCGAAGCTGACGCCGGCCAGCGCCTGCAACCCGCCGAACCGTTTCGACAGGTCGCGCACCTGCAGCAACGCCGTCACTGCCCGTCCTCCTCGCGGCGCCAGGATTGCACAACACGATTCCACAATCCGACCACGCCTTCGGGCATGAGGATGATGCAGACGACCAGCAGCAATCCGAAGCCGATCTCCTGGAAGAACAGCGAAAAACGCAGCATCTCGTTGCCGAGGGTGAGCAGCGCCGCGCCGAGCAGCCCGCCGAAGATGCTGCCCATGCCGCCGACGACGATCATCGACAGGACCTTGATCGTCTCGAAGATCGTGAATCCCTCGGGCGTGATGTAGGAGAGCAGGATCGCCAGCAACCCGCCGGCGAAGCCGCCGTAGAACGCGCTGATCGCGTAGGCCGTCAGGCGGGTGCGGGTCAGGTTGATGCCCATTGCCTGTGCCGCGACCTCGCTTTCGCGGATTGCCTCGAACGCCCGGCCCAGATTGGAGCGGACGAGATTGTAGGCCAGCGTGATCAGGATGACGGTGGCGGTGACGATGACGATATAGGCCGAAATATTGCGGCCGAGTCCGAACAGGTTCACCGACTCCACCGGCATGCCCTGGAAGCCGCGCGTGACGTCGCGCCAGAGCGACAGGGCCAGCACCACCGTCTGCGAGAATGCGAGGGTGACCAGCGCAAGGTAGAAATGGCGCAGCCGCAGCACGATCACTCCGATCGCCAGCCCGGCAAGCACGGCGATGCCGGCGCCGATGAAGACGGAGACGAGGACCGGCACGCCGAACCGGGACTGCATCACCGCCGATCCGTAGGCGCCGAGCGCAAGAAATGCCGCCTGTCCGACGTCGAACTGCCCGGCATAGCCCATCAGCAGATTATAGCCGGTGGCGAAGATGGCATAGACGCAGATGAGGCTGACGACGTAGAGCGAATAATTGTCGAGCAGCGGAATGGCGGCGAAGGCAAGGGCGAGCACCACCGCGGCAATGATCGCCGTGTGCATGGTGGAGGCCTGCCGCGGGCCCGTCCGGGTCATGGAAAGATGCATCAGACCCGCCTTTCGAGGCTCACGCCGAACATGCCGGTCGGCCGGATGGCAAGCACCGCCAGCAGCAGGAGGAATGCGGCCGCCGACTGGAAGTCGGCCCGCCAGTAGCCGGCAATCAGGTTCTCCACCACGCCAAGCAGGATTCCGCCGAGAATGGCGCCGGGAATGCTGCCGAAGCCGCCGAGTACGGCGGCAGTGAAGGACTTGATGCCGATATGGCCCATGTCGGGATCGACCAGCATCAGCGGGCCGAGCAGCACTCCGCCCAGCGCGCTCAGCATGGTTCCGAGGATCCAGCTCAACGCGAAGATACCCGGAACATTGATGCCCATCAGGGCGGCGGCGCGGCGCGACTGCGAAGTGGCGCGCATTGCCTTGCCGAGCCGGGTGAAGGCGAAGAACAGGTAGAGCGCCGCGATGATCGCGAAGGTCACCGCGACAACGATGATTTCCTGGATGGAGACCTGCGCCGGGCCGACGCTGACCGCGGCGGTGGAGACCGGCGTTGGAAGATGATGGGCGTCGGCGCCCCAGAGCAGGCGGACCGTACCCTTCATGACGGTTGCAACCCCGAGAAGCGCGATGACCCGGGTCAGCAACGTCGCCTCGATCAGCGGCCGCGAGATCAGCCGGTCGAAAAGCAGGTAACCGAGCAGCGCGGCGGCAACGAGGGTCAGGACCAGGGCGACGGGATAGGGCAGCTCGCCGAACTTGTAGAAGGTCAGGATGAAGTAGGCGCCGAGCATCAGGCTCTCGCCTACCGCGAAATTGACCGTCTGGGTGGCGTTGTAGATCAGCGTGAATCCCACCGCCACCAGTGCATAAATGCAGCCGACGACGACCCCGCTGATGATGAACTGGGTAAGCATCCGGTTCCTCCGCGGCGGCCGGCCGCCGTCCTGGCCTCAGTCTGCGCTCAGTCTGCGACGCTGTCGCCGAAGAAATACTGCTTGCCGTCCTTGTAACCCTCGAGATAACCGCCCTGCACGGCGCGGTGAGTCTCGGAGGTGACCTTGAACGGATAGGGCAGCTCTGGCCGCGCGAACGGCTCCATCGCCTCGAACGCCTCGATCAGGCCGTCGCGGGAAAGGTCCGGCCCGGCCGCCTCGAGGCCGGCGATGAAGTACTTGGCCGCGGCATAGCCCTGCGCCGCCCACACGATCGGCGCCTCGTTGCCGTAGGCCGCGCTCCATTTCTGCATGAACTCGGCGGTGCATTCGTCGCCGAGCGAGCAGGCGAGCGGCGAGACCGCATAATATTCGATCGGAGCTTCGCCGGTGACAAGTTCGAAGATCGCCGCCGACGAACCGCCGCCGAACGAGATCATCGGCACATCGGCCGCCTGCTTGTGCATCTCACGGATGATGAAGGCGAGCGCGCGCGGCGTGCCGCCATGGATGAGCAGATCGATGCCGGCTTCGCGAATCTGGGCGACCTGGGCCGTGGCGCTGACCGCGTCCGGTTCGATCGACAGCTCGAGCGCGATCTCGTGCCCGAGTTCGGCCAGCCGCGCCTTGGTGGCTTCGAGCGTGATGGTGCCATATTCGCTGCGCTCGCCGATGAAGGCAATCTTCTCCGGCTTCATCGACGCCGCAAGCTTGGTCACCGGGATTGCCTGGTCGTCCAGGGTCAGCTGCGCCTGGAACACCAGCCGGTTGAAGGGATCGGTCAGTCCCGGCGTCGAGGAGGCCGGCGACCAGTAGATGATGTCGCTCTCGACGACGCGCGGAAACACTGCGAGCGCGACCGGCGTGTACGGCCCGCCATAGACCAGGAAGACCTCGTCGCGATTGATCAGCTTGGTGACTGCCGCGACGCCCGCACCCGGATCGCCGCGGTCGTCCTCGACGATCAGCTCGATCTGGCGACCGTGCACGCCGCCATTGGCGTTGACCTCGTCGAAGGCAAGACGGGTGGCGCGCTCATATGCCAGTCCGAACACGGCCACCGGGCCGGAAAGCGAGCTGTGCATCCCGACCTTGATCGTGTCGCCCACTTCGGCGGCCAGCGCCCCGGCCGCCATGAATGCGCCGGCGATGGCGCCGATCGCGGGAATGATCCTGTTTCGCATGCTCATTTCACCCTCCCTGTCGGGCCGGGTCCATCCCCGGCATCGGCATAGTTTCTTTTAAAGAAACACAGTTTCTTGTTGGCATCATTATTCAGGGTACTGCGCCGGTCAAGCAAAATATTGGCAGCTTGCCGGCCGCTTCCCTGGCCTGGCGGCCGGCTTACCAGGCTGCTTCGAGGATCTTCAGCACCGGCTCGGCGGACGCCGTGGGCCGCGGATTGAAGTAGAGGCCGCGGTCGAACAGCGCATGCTCCGCGATCTCGGGCAGCAGTTCCTTCCGGAGCGAAGTATCGCGCAGGCGCATCGGCACGCCGGCACGCCGCTGCAGCGACCTTACGCCCTCGATGGCGGCGAGCGCATTGTCGCGATCGGAGGCGCCTGCCCTGGCGACGCCCATCACTTCCGCCATGCGCGCCATCTCCGCGGCGGCGACATCCAGATTGTACTCCATCGCATGCGGCAGCATGATCGAGTTGGCTTCGCCATGGCCGAGGCCGCCTCGTGCGCCGAGACAATGGCAGATGGCGTGATGAATGCCGACCCGGGCATTGGAAATCACCATTCCCGACAGGTGCGCCCCGGCGAGGACGCCGGCGCGATGCGCGACCGAGTCGGGCCTGGCAACCATTTCCGGCACTTCCCTGAACAGGATGTGAAGGCCCTGGAGGGCCAGCGCTTCCGAGATCGGATTGCGCAGGCGCGAATAGAGACCCTCGACGCAATGGGCGAAGGCGTTCATCGCGGTCTGCGCCATCAGCGCTGCCGGAACCTCGACATTCGCTTCCGGATCGAGCACGATCAGCCGGCTCGACAGCTTGACGTCCCAGTACAGCATCTTGCGGCCGCTGGAGCTGCGCACACCCAGTCCGGGCGTCACCTCCGCCGCCGACGCTGTCGTCGGGATCGCGATCACCGGCAGTTTCGGGTTGGGCAGATCCTTGGGAACAAAATTGTCCGGCGGCGTGAACGTCGATCCGTGTTCGGAAATGTGGCCGCCTTCGGCAAGCACGATGCTGATCGCCTTGGCGCAGTCCGAGGCGGAGCCGCCGCCAATGGCAAGAAAGCCGTCACATTCCTTTTGCCTCGCCAGTTCGACGCATTCCATCACCAGGTCCTCGGGCGTGTGCGGAACGATGCGGTCGACAATAGCGACGAGGCGCCCCCCGAGCAGGTCGGTCACCCGCCGGAACAGGCCGGAGCGCGCGCTGGAGCGCCCGCACAGAAGCATGAGGCGCCTGCAGCCCAGCTGGTCGATCTCCTGCGGCAGCGCATTCACGGCGCCGGCCCACAGAATCACCCGCGAGGCGGAATTATTGTAGCTGGTGCGGTAGGGCTCGGACTGCTGCGACATGGAAGTCCTCCGGTGGATACTCTCAGCAATTGCGGAAATGTTCGAGCGCGGCGCGGTCGATCACCGCCCCGAGGCCGGGCGCATCCGGCAGGTGCAACAGGCCGTCCCGGATCACGGGAGGCTCGGCCAGGATGTCTCCGGCAAGATTGAGATGGAACGAGAGCTCGCCCGGCAGGTCGCGCATTGCCGGATTCGACGTGCAGAAATGGCCCCCGGCGAGGACGCCGATGCCGCTGTCGCCCTGGCTGCCCGCCATGGGGCGGACGCCGGCGGCGGCGCACAGCCCGGCAATATCGCGCGAGCCTTCGAAGCCGGTGCGCGCCACCTTGATGCTGACCATGTGCACATTGCCGTCGCCGATCTCGCGCCAGACCTCGCCGAGGTCGCGGCAGCTCTCGTCACCGAGTACCGGTATGGCGCCCTGCGCCCCCACCGCGCGGCGCGCGGCGCGGTCGCGGGCCGGACAGGGCTCCTCCGCCCAGGCAATGCCGAGACCGGCGCAGCGCGCCAGCATTTCCAGCGCGCCATGCCGGTCATATGCCTCGTTGCAATCGACATAGAGGGTCGCGTCGGGCAAGGCCCGCCGCATCGCCTCGAGCATGGCGCCATCCTGCTCCTTCGCCACTCCCACCTTCAGCTTGAAGGCGGCAATGCCGTGGGTTTCGCGGATACGGAGCGCTTCCTGCACCATTTCCTCCGGCGCGCTGAAGCCGCAGACATAGGTGACCCGCGCCAGGCCGTCGCCGCCGCCGAGCAGCTTGTGGCAGGGCACGCCGAGCGCCTTGCCCTGAATGTCGTGCAGGGCAATGTCGAGCGCGCCCTTGACGGTATTGTTGTGCTGGACCGCGGCGTACCGGCGCCACAGGACCGCCGTGTCGAACGGATCGCAGCCGACCAGCATCGGCGCGAACCACTCCTCGACCGCCGCGACGATGGAACGCTGCGACTCGCCGTAGAAATAGGGTCGCGAGATCGCCTCGCCAACGCCGGTAATGCCCTCGTCGGTTTCCACCTCGATCAGGACGTGGCGCGTTTCGGCCATGGCGCCGTGCGCGAATCCGAGGCGGCGCGCCAGCGGCAGCGTGAAGGGTGTCGTCCGGACGGCGGTGATCCTCATTCCCGCACTCCCCTGACGAAGGGTTCGATCGCATCGAGGTCGAAGCCGAGACCGAGGCCGGGCGCGGCAGGGGGACGGAGACAGCCATCCGCCAATGCCAGCCTCTCCCGGAACAGCGGCTCCCACCACGACATGTATTCCACATACATGGCGCCCGGCGTCGCCGCCAGCATGTGCACCGAGATTTCATGAAACACATGCGGCACAACCGGCATGCGGAAGGCCCCGGCCATGGCGGCGATCTTCATCCACTCGCTGATGCCGCCGGCACGCTGCAGGTCGATCATCGCAATGTCGATTGCCTTTGCCTCGAACAGGCGGCGGAAGCCGGCGCGGCCATAGTCGTTCTCGCCGGCGGCGATCGGAATGTCGAGCGCCGCCGCGATCTGCGCCATGCCGTCAATGTCATCGAAGGCAATGGGATCCTCGATATAGACGATGTCGAAACGCGCAAGCTCGCGACCGAGATGCAGGGCGCGGTCGACGCTCCATCCCTGCACGACATCGATCAGGATGTCGACGCCGGGGCCGACAGCATCGCGCACCGTCTCCACCCGCGCGACATCCTCGCGCCAGTCCTTCGCGCCGCAACGCATCTTGATGGCCGTGAAGCCTTCGCCGACGCGCTGGCGCGCTTCCGCGGCGATCTCCGCGAGAGAACTGGAGAGGAAGAAGCCTCCGGCATAGGCGCGCAGCGGCGCATCCGTGCCGCCGAGCAGTTTCCACACCGGCTGTCCGGCGGCCTTGCCGGCAATGTCCCACAGCGCCGTGTCGATGGCGGAGGCGGCGATCATCGCCGCGCCGGTGCGGCCGAGAAAATTCATCTCGTTCCACAGCCTTGCCCATACCGCCTCGCGCGACAGCGCATCCATGCCGCGGACATGGGAAAACAGGTCGTGCACGAGGGATTCCAGCGCCCGGGCACGTTCGAGGCCGAAGCACCATAGATAGGCGATGCCCTCCAGACCCGCATCGGTGCGGATCTCGATCAGCACATTGTCCACCGCCTCGATATGGTGGATCGGCGTTCGGATCGGCGGTTGCACCGGCAGGCTGACAAGGCGGGTACGCAGACGATCGATGCGCATGGCTACACCAGAAAGGCTTTCAGCAGGGCTTCGTCGAAGCGCAGGCCGAAGCCCGGCTCGGCGGAAGGAATGGCCATGCCGTTCTCGATGCGGACCGGCGTCTCGAACGGATGCGGCCACCAGGGCACATTCTCGAGGCACAGCCCGTTCGGCGCCGCACACAGCAGCGGCAGCGCGAACGGCATGTGGACATGCGAGGCGATGGCGAGGCCGCGCAGCTCCGCCGCCGCGGCGACCCGCAACCAGGCCGTGACGCCGCCGATGCGCTGCAGGTTCGGCATCACGATATCGGCGGCGCGATGCGCCAGGATCCGGTCGAAATCCTCGAGGCCGAAATTGGTCTCGCCGGTGGCAACCGGGATGCCCGCCAGGCGGCGCAGTTCGGCAAGCTCGCCGATCTGTCCGGCCGGCAGCGGCTCCTCGATCCAGGCGGGACGGAATTCTGCAATGCCGCGCGCCATGGCCAGCGCCGCCGGCAGCCCCCATTGCTGGTTGCCGTCGACATAGAGCTCGGCATCCTCCCCGACCGCGTCGCGCACGGCGCGCAGGCGCAGCCGGTTTTCCCGCAGCGAGGGTCCGAGTTTCAGCTTCATGCGCGAATACCCGGCCCTGGCGAAGCCTGCCATTTCCTCGGCCAGGGCCTGCGGCGACAGGGACAGCGAACCGGAACTGCCATAGGCCGGGACCGCATCGCGCGCGCTGCCGATCAGCTTTGCCAGGGGCAGGCCCAGATGGCGGGCCCTGGCGTCCCAGGCCGCCATGTCGATGACCGACAGCGCGGCAAGGCCGGCGCCGCCGCGGCCGGAAAAGGCCAGCGCCGCATGCATGCGCTGCCACAGGGCGCCGGTCGCGAACAGGTCGTGACCGATCGCGAATTCCGCCAGTTCGCGCACCGCCGCCGCAATGAGCGCCGCATCGCTGCGGCTGAAACCGAAGCCATAGGCGATGCCCGATTCATCCGGCCCGTGCAGCTCGACGAGCGCAAGGTGGACCGCATCCACCCGCACCACCGACGAGGAAAACGGCTCGGCGAGCGGAAAACGGGCAAGGCGCACGTCGATCTGCCGGATGCGGGCTTCCATCAGAACAGGCTCCACAGCGAGCGATCCGCGCCGAGGCCATCCGCAGAGCCGTCGAACACGACCGCTCCCGCCTTCAGCACCACCATGCGGTCGCATAGCCCGAGCAGGCGGCTGACATTCTGGTCGACCACGATCACCGCCATGCCGAACCGGTCGCGCATTTCCACGATGCGACGGAAGACCTCCTCGACCAGGAAGGGCGCCAGGCCCGTCGACGGTTCGTCGAGCAGGATCAGGCGCGGCCCGCGCAGGATGGCAATGCCAAGCGCCAGCATCTGGCGCTGGCCGCCGGAAAGCGTCGAGGCCAGCGCCGAGCGCCGCTCCCGCAGCAGGGGAAACATCGATTCCACCGCTTCGAGCCGCGCCCGCCCCTCTTCACCGGCAAGCGAGAGGGGAATGGCGAGATTCTCGGCGACCGTCAGCGTGCTGAAGATGTTGCGCCCCTGCGGCACGAAGGCGATACCCCGGCGGACATTCGCGGCCACGCCGCCGGCGGGGACGGGCTCGCCGCCGAATGTGACGGTTCCGGCCTGGCGCGGGGCAAGCCCGACGATCGACCTCAGGATCGTGGTCTTGCCGGCGCCATTATGGCCGACAAGGCCGACAATCTCGCCTTCCGCCGCCGACAGGTCGACGCCATGCAGGACCTGCTTCTTGCCATAGGCGACGACGAGACCCGACACGTTCAGCATCATGCCGCTCCGGAACCGAAATAGATCTCGCGCAGGGCGGGGTCCTTCTCCACTTCGGCCGGGCTGCCCGAAGCGATCACCTCTCCCTGGGCGAGAAACACGACCCGGTCGCAGCAGCCGCGCACCACGTCCAGATTGTGCTCGATCAGGATCAGCGTGCGGTCCGGGCCGCCGAGCCGGCGCACTGCCTCGATCATCTTCTGCTGCGAGGCAGGATCGATGCCGGCGGTCGGCTCGTCAAGCAGGTAGGCCCTGGCGCCGCTGGCGATGAGACAGGCGAACATGACCAGCTTCTGCTCCGCATAGGAGAGATCGCCGCCATATTCCTCGGCCCGGTGGGCAAGGCCGACGCTCTCCAGCGCCGCCATTGCCTCCTGGCGCCAGCGGGCGCGCTCGCTCCTGCCGGCGAGAAGGGCGCGCAGCACGCCGTCATTGATCTGCGGCCGCGCGAACATGACGTTCTCCGCCACCGTCATGTGGTGGAAGATGCGGGTATGCTGGAAGGTACGTCCGATCCCCAGCCGCGCGATCCTGTGCATCGGCAGCCCGGTCAGCTCGCGGTCCTCGTAGAAGACCCGCCCTTCCGTCGGCTGCAGCAGGCCTGAAATCATGTTGAAAATGGTGGTCTTGCCGGCGCCGTTCGGCCCGACGAGCCCGAGGATCTCGCCCCGGCGTGCCTCGAAGGTAGCGCCCTTGACCGCGACCAGACCGCCGAAATGCTTCTTCAGGCCGTCGATGCGCAGGCTCATTCGACGCCTCCCCTGCCACCGGCGAGCCCGCGCGGGCGCGCGAAGCAGAACGCAATGAGAATGGTGCCGTAGACGATCTGGCGCATCGGTCCGAGTTCGGTGCTGCTTACCGGCAGGAAGCGCAGGAATTCCGGCACGATGATCAGCACCATGGCGCCGAGGAGCGGACCGGAGATCGTGCCCATGCCGCCGATCAGCACCATGGACAGGATGAAGATCGAGGCATGCACGTCGAAGGATTCCGGACTGATGAAGGTGACGTAATGCGCATAGAGCGCGCCGCCGAGCCCGGCGATGGCCCCCGACAGGACGAAGGCCTTGACCTTGAGCGCGACGACATCCTTGCCGAGCGCCTGCGGCACCAGTTCGTCCTCGCGCACCGCCTTGAGCATGAGCCCGAAGGGAGAGCGGACGAGGCGCACGATCAGCGCCAGCACGGCCGCGACGATGCAGCCATAAAGGACGAGATATTCGCCATTCGTCGCAATCACATGCCCGAACACGGCCGGGCGCGGAATGCCGCGCAGCCCGCCCGGGCCGCCGGTAATGTCGGTGAGGTTGAGATAGAGGCCGGACAAGACCTCCTGCACGCCGAACGAGGCGAGGACAAGATAATGGCCGCTGACCCGCAGCGCCGGCAGGGCGATCAGCAGGCTGATCAGCGCGCCGCCGACGATACCTACCGCCGCGCCGGTCCAGAAGCCGCCGCCCCATGCCAGCGCCACGATGGCCGCGGCATAGGCGCCGGCGCCGAACAGGCCGCCATGCACGATGGTGAACATGCCGGCATAGCCGATCAGCAGGTTCAGGCTGGAGGCCAGGAGCGCAAAGATGGAAAGCGTCACCAGTACGCCGAGAATATAGGTTTCCATGGCGCTACAGGCTCGTTTTCGGCAGGTTGCGCCCGAACAGGCCGGTGGGCCTGACCAGAAGGAAGCCGAGCACGAGGGCGTAGGTCACCGCCGTCTGCCACTCGGACGGGAAGAAATAGGCCGCGAGGCTCTCGATGATGCCGAGCAGCAGGCCTGCCGCCGCCGCACCCTCGATGCGGTCGATGCCGCCAAAGAACATCGCCATGGCGCCGGTGAGCACGGCGAATATGCCCATGCTGATCGAAATGCCGGCGCCGGAGGCCACGAAAAGCGCCGCAGCGAACGGCAGCAGCGCCGATCCCAGGGCGAAGGCGGTCAGCTTGAGGCGGTGCGTGTCGATGCCGTTGAGCAGCAGCAGCTCCTCATTGTCGATCAGCGCCCGCAGATTGCCGCCGAACTTCGTCCGGAACAGGATGGCAAGATATGCGATGACGATGCACAGGCTCAGCAGCGGCGTCAGCATCTGACCGCCGGTCATGAAGACGCCGCCGACGATCACCGGATCCGGCACTGCCACGTCGATCGAGTAGCCGGTCGGGCCGAAATACATCATCAGCAGGTTGTCGATGATGATGATGGCACCGAGCGACGCCATCACCATGACCAGCGGTGTCGCGCCCCTTCGCTCCAGCGGTATGTACAGAAGCTGCATGAACGCGGCGCCGAGCCCGGCGCAGACGACCATCCCGCACAGCACGGCGAGCCCGAACGGCATGTCCAGCCACCCGGCCAGCACCAGCAGGACATAGCTGCCGATCGTGTAGACGGCACCCTGGGCGAAATGCCAGATGCGGGTGCTGGCGAAGATGGTGGCAAAGCTCAGGCCCAGCAGCGCATAGACGCTGCCGACGAAGATGCCGTTTGCCAGAAGCTGGAGCAGCAGCATCGGCGATTATTGCGGCTCGACGATCTCGATCGTCGTGAAGGCGCCGTTCTCGATCTTGCGGATCGCCACGCTCTTGGCGACGGTGCCGTCGTCACGGAACGTGTTCTCTCCGGTGACGCCGGGGAACTTGCGGATCTCGTAGATCGCATCGCGCAGCCCGGCACCGCCTTCGCCGCCCGACTTCTGCAGCGCCTGGTTGGCAATCATGAGCGCGTCATAGCCGTAACCCGCATAGGGGCTGGTCGGCACTTCGCCGAACTTCTCCGAATAGGCGGCGACGAAGTCGCGGATGTGCTGGTCCTCGCTGCCCGGATCATAGGCGGTGGTCGTGTAGATGATGCCGTCGCCTGCCCCGCCTGCGGCGTCGAGGAATTCCTGGCTCTCGATCCCGGCATAGGACAGGATCGGCGTGTCCGGCATCATCTGCCGCGTCTGCCGCACCGCGAAAGGCAGCTCCGCCGGTGTGCCGACAATGTAGATGGCGTCGGGCGACGCCGCGCGGATCTTGGCGACCTGCACGCCATAGGTCGTCTCGTTCGGCCGGAAGGATTCGGCGGCGACGATCTCGCCCCCCGCCTCGCGGAACCCGGCGGAGAATGCCTCCTGGTTGAAGGTGCCGGTGTCGTTGTTGACATAGAGCGTCGCGATCCTGCCGTAGCCGAGCGTATCCTTGGCATAGCGCGACAGCACCTTCGTGTCGAAATCCGACAGCTGCAGCACGGAGAAGACATAGGGGCCGATGCCGGCCATGTTCGGCGACTGCGCGCCGGTGTTGAAGATGGCGAGCTCGCGCTGGGTCGAGATCGGGGTGATCGCCTCCATGGCGGCACTGCCCCCGGCGAGGACGAACAGCACCTCGTCTATATTGGCAAGCTTGTTGAAGCCTTCCACCGCCTTCTGCGGATTCCACTGCGAATCCTCGGCGACGATCTGGTAGGCAGGCCCGCCCGATTTCTGGATCTGCGCCGCGGCAGCCTCGGCGCCGTGCAGGATCCATTGTCCGATCTGGGCTCCGCCGCCGGACAGGCCGACCAGGACGCCGACCCTCGGACCATCCTGTGCCGAGGCCGCCGGCGCCGAAAGGATCGCGGCACTGGCGGCCAGCATGAGTAGAGTGCGTCTGCTCAGGAACATGTTCTTCCTCCCAGGGACGGGGCCGCCTCCGGCGACGGCCCTCATTGCACCGTCACGGTTTCCTCTTGCGAAACCATGTTTCAAATTAACAGTGAACGCAAGCCGGCCGCATGTCAAGCATCGCCCGGCGCGCGGCTTACCCTATCCACGAGACGGCAGATCCACCGCAGCCCTGCCCGTCGCGGTCACCTGGCCGAGCTGATTCTCTGCCCGGATCTCGAGCTCGACGCGCCAGACATCGCCGCGCCGCTCCCTGGACACCACCCGACCCTTTGTGTAGGTCGTGTCGCCGAAGATGACCGGCAGCCTGAGGCGGACGCTGAGTTCGCGCATTTCGCCATCATCGCCCATCCAGTTGGTGACGCAGGACGACATGAAGCCGATGCGCTGCGGACCATTGTCGTATGGCCCCGGCATGCCGAGCTCGCTGACCGCGACCTTTGCGTCCTGGTGGCCGGCCGAGGGCAGCGTCGCTGCGCCGTAATAGCTTGCGTCGTAGTTGTTGGGCAGCTTTTCCGGGCAGTTGCGCCCCCAATATCCATATTTCCAGCGCAGCTTGGTCGACTTGTAACCGGAAGTGCCGACCGCACCGGCATAGTAGGCGGTCATGTCGATCAGGGTCAGCGGCCCGCGGACGGTGCCGGGCAGTTCCTCTCCCACCTCGACATCCTCGCCATACAGCGTGTCGGCGCCACGGCGGAACTCGTTCATCACCGCCCGCTCGATCGCCATCAGCTCTTCGCGGCTATAGGTGTGCGGCGCCCGCGGCTCGTATTTCAGTCCACCTTCCGCGCCCTGCCGGGGAACACGGAACGTATGCGACAGGACCGAGGCGACCTTCTCTCCCGCGGCGTCGCGGTAGATCACCTCGCCGGTCTGCACCAGCATGCGGGAAACCCGCTTGCCGCCGACCTCGCGCACATCGACATAGGACGCGTCGACGGTGAACTCGTCACCTCGCCGAACCGGCCGGTGGAAGGTCCAGTCGGCGCCGGAATAGAACCATTGAATATCGGGCAGGCCGGGCGCGACCACGGCATCGAAGACGCCATAGAGAAAGGTCGGAGGCGCGATGATGCCGCCCCAGCGCGTGCCGGCCGCATATTCGGGATCGCAGTACAGCGGATTGTCATCCCCGATGCCCCAGGCATAATGGCGAATGGTGTCGCGCGTTGCTTCGTGGTTCCAGAGTTCCACCCTGATGTCCATTCCCAGCAGGGAACGTGCTTCCTCCAGCGCGGACTCGGTTAGCGTGGGGGCGCGCAGACCACCGACCTCAGACATTGACATCTCCCTAGAGTTTCTTTATGAGAAACGATGTTTCAAATTAGGCTTTGAGTTTTCGATTGTCAACGCTTGCCTTGAACCCGTTCCTTTGCCCATGAGTGCAGTCGAAGGCAGGCTTCATCGAAGCGAGGGAGGAAAAGAGCGTCGATGAAATCCCTGAGCACGGCCCTGCGGGTGCTGAACCAGTTCACGGAAGAGACACCGTGGCTGAGCGTGAGCGAGCTTACCCGGCGCAGCGGCTTGACCAAAGGCCAGGTCTCCAAGATCCTGGCAACTTTCCGGGAGGCGGGCATCCTGCAGCAGGATCCGCAGTCGCGATTCTATTCCGTCGGCGTCAAGGCGTTCGAACTCGGCTCGCGTTTCGTCAATTACCATCCGCTGGCGCGCGAGGGCCTGCCGGTGCTGCGCCGCCTGATGGAGAAGACGGGACACAGCGCGCGGCTGACCCTGATGACCGGGGACTCCATCATCTATCTTGCACAGGTGGAAGGGCGGCTGCTCTCGGATTCCGGCTGGCGCGTCGGCATGTTCCTGCCAATTCACGCCACCAGCGCCGGCAAGGTCACTCTTGCCTTCCTCGAGCCGGAGCGCGCCGAGCAGCTCATCGAATCTCTCGACATGCGGCAGCTGACGCCGAACACGATCACCGACAAGAAGGAGCTGCGCCGGCAATTGCAGGAGATTGTCAGGCGCGGCTATGGCACGGCCCGCGGAGAGTCGACCAACGGCCTCGCGGCGGTGGGTGTGCCGGTCTTCGGGCCCGACGACAAGATCCTGTCGGTCGTCAGCTTATCCTATCCGCAGCATGTGGTCGCTCCCGACCAGGAGCCGGAGCTTGCCGCCATCTTGCACGAGGCGGCGCGCGTGCTGTCCCATCGCATGGGCGCCCGGGTCTATCCGTTCGGCGGCCAGCGGCTTGCAAGCACGGGCTGAGCACTGCCCATCAGATGCGCCCGGCAAGCATTGAGGTCGACCTTGTTGGAGCCGAGGCGCGGCAGGGATTCCACCAGGGCGATGGTGCGCGGAATCTTGAAGCCCGGCAGCTTCATCCTGCACGCAGCTTCGATCTGCGCTTCCGTCAATGACGGATCGGCGGCGACTACCAGGGCGGCGATGCGCTGCCCGAGGCGATCGTCCGGGACATCGAACACGACGGCGTCCGCCACTCCCGGGACCTGCATCAGCACCGCGACCACCTCGCCGGGATAGACGTTCTCGCCGCCGGTCTTGATCATGTGGTCCTCGCGGCCGAGGAAGTGCAGGGCTCCGCTTTCGTCGAAATAGCCGATGTCGCCGGTTCCGGTCCATCCGTCCTCATAAGTCACCGGCGGCTGGATCCTGTCGGGGTGCCAGTAGCCGGGCGAGACCCCGTCGCCCCTCACCACGATCTCGCCGGTCTCCCCTTCCGGCAGGAACCGGCGCTGCTTCGGATCGTAAATGGCAATCTCGGAATTGTTCCGGCTCGGATAGCCGTTCATGTCGAACCGGCGGCTGGCCGGATCGAGCAGATTATAGGTGATGCCGCCCTCGGTGCGGCTGTATCCCTGCAGGAACAGGCCTCCGACCCTTTGCTCGAAGCGCTGGAAAAGCTCGGAATCGGTAGCGTGTCCTCCGCCCCAGGTGAAGCGCATGGTGCGGGGAATTCCCTCGAACAGCTCCTGCGGCGCCCGCACGATGTCGACGACGACAGTGGAGACCAGATGCATGTAGGTCACGCCCTCGGCGCGCAGCGCCCGGGCAAAATCCTCGACATTCCATTTCTCCATCAGCACCACCGCGCCGCCGACATGCATGGCGTTGCAGAAGACGCTCAGACCTCCGGTGTGGAACATCGGCGAGACCGCGAGCCCGACATCGCGGCGCGACATGGCGAAGAGATGCGCCATGGTTCCGGCAATGGTGTGGCGCATGCCGTGCGTATGGATGACCGCCTTGGGCATGCCGGTCGTGCCGGACGTGTACAGGAGATTGGCGATGTCGCTGTCCTGCCGGCCCACGGAGACAAAGGCGGGCCTGGCCTGTTCGAGCGCGTCCCAGAAGCTGCCCTCGTGCCGGTCGGGATGAAAGCGCAGCACCGGCTGGCGGTCGGGCGAGACCTCGTCCGACTCCGCCAGGACGACGAGTTTCGGCGCGCAATGGTCGATTACCCGCATCACATCCTCGCGGGTGAGGCGGAAATTCACCGGCACGCCGATGGCGCCGGACTTCCAGCAGCCAATGAAGCAGATGGCAAGTTCGACCCGGTTCGCCGCCTTGAAGACCACGCGGTCCCCCGGCTCGACACCCTGCGCCACCAGAAAGCTGGCGAACCGGCTCGCATACTCGTCGAGGCGGCCATAGGTCCAGCGGGACCGGGCATCGATGACGGCCAGCGCATCGGGGTCGCTGCGCGCATGGACTTCGAACAATGCTGCAAAATTCATCTGTTGCGTTTCTTATCTGGAAACTGAGTTTCTCTGTGTTAAACCGTAGCTCCGCCGGATGTCAATCCACGCCGCCCGCCGACGGAGCGTGGCCCGGAGAATCTTCAGGCAGGCTTCTCGGGCGCCGTGCGCAGCCGCTCGAGGACGCCGTCCAGCACGGCATTGAACGCTTCCGGCTGCTCCCAGTGCGGAATGTGACCGATCCCCTTGAGCTCGTGGAATTCCGTGGCGATCCCCATCCTTGCCAGCTCCTCGCTGGTCGCGCGCGCCATTTCCGGCGTTGTCGACCAGTCGTCCTCGCCGACAATGTAGAAGATCGGCTTGCGGATCAGATGCATGACCTCGTGCAGGTTCAGGCTCGAATAGGTAAGCAGGTCGGAGAAGGCGACATAGGGCGAGCAGCGCGTTGCGTCGAAAGCCATTTCGCGTTGTCGCTCCAGGGGCGTCGTGCGGCCGAGTACCGAATGGAAGATGGTTTCGAGCCAGTCGGTGGGGTTGATTTCGGTATTCATCAGCATATCCGGCTGGTAGGACACGCCGGTCGGACCCCGGAATGCAGCGCCGCCGCATACGGACACCACGCCCTTGACCCGGCTTGCCGCCTCGATCGAGGCGATGATCGAAACCCCGGCGCCGAGCGAGTGTCCGATCAGGATGGCATCGCGAATGTCCCTGGCTTCCAGGAACAGGCCGATGAAACGGGCGAATTCCTGCGTTACCGTTGTCGGCCGCCGCTTGATGAGCTGGGACTTGCCATGGCCTGGCAGATCCAGCGCATAGACCTTGTAGCGCCTGGCGAGGTGCGGAATATTGTCGTGCCAGGACAGCGTGTCCTGGCTGGCGCCGTGAATGAGCACCAGCGGCTCGCCCTCGCCTTCCTCTTCGTAGTAGATCCGGGTGTCTTCCAGATAGATATAGGGCATATTCTTCCTCCCGCTCAGGCGTTCTTGCCTGCGCGTTTCATCCCCTCGACGATGAAGAAAAGCGGCTTCCAGTTCTGCATCAGACGCACGGGATCGGCGCGGACCAGGATGGTGCGCGACCGGTAGAGCCGCACCAGCGCCCATTTCTTCTCGAACAAATAGTCCCACTGCTCCAGGCTGCCCGACAGAAGATAGTCCGGCTCATCATAGCCTGGCGCGACGCTCAGGATCATGCCGCGGTCAAAGCGCAGGGTCGTGGTGTCGCGGCCGACGCGGAAGCCGACCTTTCCGGCGAACCAGCGTCCGTGCCGGCGGAAGTCTTCATCGGCCTCGAGTTTCGCCGCATAGGATATGAACCAGTCCTGGTCCGGGAAAGTCGCCATCAGTTGGGCTCCTCCAGTCTCTGCACCGTCGTCTCGAACAGCAGGCGCTGGTGATCGGTGATGTAGTTGCCGGCATCCGCCAGCGCATGCTTCCATTCCGGCGAGGCGAAGGCGCGGTCGAAGGTTTCCCTGTCCGGAAAGCTGAGCTCGGCCATGCGGTACCAGCCCTGCTCGCCGATGGCGCGATTGGTGCGGTAGCCGACGAGACCCGGAATGCGCCTGGCGTCCGGTATGTGCCTGTCGACATACCAGCGCTCGAATTCCTCGACGCTGACCCCTTCCCGGATGTTCCACAGCGCCACGAATGTAATCATCGCTTGTCCTCCACGAGTTTCCCTTTGAGAAACTGCGTTTCCCGCAAATTGACGAAACGGCGGCGGCGTGTCAAGTATTCGCCGGCAAGCGGAAGGACCGGAAGGACATGGACACGTTCGACTACGTCATCGTCGGTGCGGGCTCGGCCGGATGCGTCATTGCCCGGCGGCTCACGGATTCCGGCCGCGGCCGGGTACTGCTGCTGGAGGCGGGGCCGGAAGATCGCAATTTCTGGATCCATTTCACCATCGGCGTCGGCAAGACCATTGCCGATCCTTCGGTCAACTGGATGCTGAAGTCCGAGCCGGAGCCAGCCGCGGGCGGCCGGCGACTGGCCGTGCCGCGCGGCAAGGTGCTGGGCGGATCGTCCTCCATCAATGGTGGCGTGTATGTGCGCGGCAATCCCGCCGACTATGACGGCTGGAGCCAGAAAGGGTGCCGCGGCTGGTCCTATGAGGACGTCCTGCCCTGCTTCCGCCGCGCCGAGACCTTCACGCGCGGCGCCAATGCCGTGCGCGGCGGCGACGGCCCGCTCGGGGTCGATGTCGTGCGGGAAAGGGACGGGGTGCTCGACGCGCTGATCGACAGCGCCGCCGAGCTTGGCTATCCGCGCAACGAGGACCTGAATGCCGGTACGCAGGACGGCTTCAGCTATTCGCAGACGACGACGCGCGGCGGGTGGCGCAACAGCGCCGCCCGGGCCTATCTCAGGCCGGTGCGCAACCGGCCTGGCCTGACGGTCATGACCGGCGCCACCGTCGAGCGCATCCTGTTCACGGGCCGGCGGGCGACAGGCGTTGCCTACCGCATCGGCGGCGAGCGGCGCGAGGCCAGGGCGGCGAGCGAGGTCATCCTGTGCGCCGGCGCCGTGCATTCGCCGGCAATCCTCGAACGTTCCGGCATTGGCGACGCCACGCATCTGTCGGCGCTGGGCATCGACGTCCTCGTCGACCGGCCCGGGGTCGGCGAGAACCTGCAGGATCACTGGGCGGTGTGGATGAAGTGGCGGATCCGCGACCACCTGACGCTGAACGAGCGGACGCGCGGCTGGCGCGCCGTGGTCGAGGGCCTGAAATTCGCCTTCTTCCGCACCGGCGCGCTGACCATGCCGGCGGGCCCGATGATGGGATTCGTGAAGACGCGGCCGGAACTCGACCTGCCGGACGTGCAATATCACGCAACGCCCCTGACCTTCGCCAATCCGGAGACCCGGCAGCTCGACCGATTCCCCGGCTTCACCATTTCCACCCTTGTACTGCGTCCTCGCAGCAGGGGCAGCGTCCATGTCGACAGCGCCGATCCCGACACGTCGCCACGCATCCGCTTCAACGCCTTCAGCGACCCGTATGACATCGACACCCTCGTCGCCGGCATCGACATTGCGCGCAGCATCGTGGCGGGGCGGCCGATGGCACGGTTTCAACCCGAGGAACTCGAGCCGAGCCGCAGGGCGCAGACGGAGGACGAGCTGCGCGACTTCGTGCGCAGCTTCGGCAATAGCTGCTATCACCTTGCCGGCACCTGCCGGATGGGCACCGACAATGGCGCGGTCGTGGATCCGGCCCTGCGGGTGCGCGGCGTCGAGGGCCTGCGGGTCGCTGATGCCTCGATCATGCCCGACATCGTCTCCGGAAACACCAATGCGGCGGCGATCATGATCGGCGAGAAGGCCGCGGATCTGATCCTTGCCGATGCAGCGGCGAGACGCAGCGCCGCCTGAGCCCGGCGACGGAACGGGACCGCCTATCCGCCGAGATAGGAGGCAGCGAGACGCGGATCGTCCTTCAGCTCGGCGGAAGGACCGGCAAAGGCAATCCGGCCCAGCTCCAGCACATAGGTGAAATCGGACATCGCCATTGCCCGATGCGCGTTCTGCTCGACCAGCAGGATGGTGACGCCCTGCCGCCGGATCTCGCCGATGATCTCGAACACCTGATCGGCAATGACCGGCGCCAGTCCCAGCGACGGTTCGTCGAGCAGCAGGAGACGGGGCCGCGCCATCAGCGCGCGGGCGATCACCAGCATCTGTTGCTGGCCGCCGCTGAGCGTCCCGGCAAGCTGACGCGACCGCTCGCGCAGGATGGGAAAGCGCGTCATCACCGCCTCGATGTCGGCGGGAACGTTGTCGCGGTCGCGACGTATCGCGGCGGCGGCCAGCAGGTTCTCGAGCACGCTGAGCTTCGCCAGCGCCATGCGGCCTTCCGGCACCTGCACGATGCCCATCCGGACTATGTGGTCGGTGCGGCCATTCGTGATGTCCCGGCCCTCGAAACGGACCGTGCCCTGCGAGGCACGCACGAGACCGGATATGGTGCGCAACAGGGTCGTCTTGCCGGCGCCATTGGCACCGACGACGGTGACGAGACTGCCCTCGCCGACATCGAGATCGACGCCCTTCAGCACCTCGACGCTGCCATACCGCACCCGCAGATCGCGAATCTGCAGCATCATGCGCCCCCCTCCCTGCCGAGATAGGACCGGATGACTTCTGGATGCCTGCGCACCTCGTCCGGGGGGCCGTCCGCAATCACTTCGCCGAAGCACAGCACGGCAATCCGGTCGCAGACCGACATGACGAGACGCATGTTGTGCTCGATCAGCAGGATCGAGAGGCCCTCTGCCTGCATCGCGCGGAGGGTCGCCTTGAGTTCGTCGATTTCGCTCGGATTCATGCCGCCGGCGGGCTCGTCCAGCAACAGGATGTCCGGCTCGCAGGCCAGTGCCCGCGCCAGTTCCAGCCGCTTCTGCTCGCCGAAGGACAGCGCCCCGGCCAGATTGCCGGCCTTGTCGGCAAGCCCGAAACGCTCCAGCAGCGCCATCGCCCTGTCATGATGGGCGCCGCGGCGGACGAA
>CAYLSN010000003.1:0-9072 GCA_964386015.1 uncultured Rhizobiaceae bacterium
GAAAACCGTTGAGGTCGCAAGGCCTCCGAGGGTTCGAATCCCTCACTCTCCGCCAGAACGAACGCGACCCGGCCATCCGGCCGGGTCGCGTTGCGTCGGCGCCGGGCTCAAGCCGAGACCCGGCGTTCCCGCACCTCGCCGAGCACCTCGACGAGCCGGCGGGCGGCTGAGACGTCGCCCGCCTCGAGCGTGACGGGGGTGAATCGAACGCCGTTGCAGCCCACCTCCTCGTACTGCTGCACCCGAGCGGCGAACTCGTCGACGCCGCCGCCGACGAAGACCTGGTCGACGGCCTGTTCGGGCAGCCACTCGACCACCGCGTCCATCCCCCCGGAGGCGTGCGCCTCAGCGGCGCGCTCCAGCTCCTCCTCCCCCACCAGGTCGAGCGCCGCGCGCCGGTACGTGGGCACCAGGAAGTAGCCGCCCACCTCGCGCTTGACCCGCTCGCGAGCACGGTCGTCGGACGTCGCCGCGGCGTGCTGGATCGCAAGGGTCTCAAACCCTCCGGCGTCGGGCAGGTCCGCTCGGATCTCACCAACGGTCGCCGCGAGCTCGCCCACCAGGTGCGGCGAGCACAGCAGGGGCAGCATGACCCCGTCGGTCTCCCTCGCGCACAGGCGCAGCATGCCCGGGTTCAACGCCGAGAGCATGATCGGCACGTGGCCCGGCGCCGGCATGCGCAGCTCGAAGCGCCGTTCCTCGAGCCGCTCACCGTCGAGCACGCGCCGCACCGCCGCAACCGTGCGCCCGACCGATTCGAGGGGCCGTTCGAACGGCTGGCCGTGGAACCCGGCCACCACCGGGCTTCCTGCACCGAGACCGAGCACGAACCGACCGCCGGAGAGCTGGTCCACGGTCGCCGTCCCCATCGCGAGCAGCGCCGGCGAGCGTGAGACCACCGACACGACACAGGTCTCGATGCGGATCCGCTCAGTGCGCATGGCGATGGCCGCGGCGAGCGCGAACGCGTCGTTGCTCGCGTACTCGCCGATGCCGATCGCGTCGAGGCCGCAACGCTCGGCGTGCACGGCCAGTTCGACCAGGTCGCCCAGCGGCAGCCCCTGGTTGATCGGCAGCATGATCCCGACGTTCTCCGACGCCGGGCGGTCCGCGACGAGTGAGCGAACGGACTCCTCGGGCACCATGCTCACCTTCCCTCGAACTTCGGCGGGCGACGTTCCTTGAACGCTCGCAGCGCCTCGCGGTGGTCGTCGGTCGTCGTGGCCAGGATCTGCGTGCGGTTCTCGAGCTCCATCGCGGCGTACAGCGACGGCACCTCGAGGTTCGCCCACAACACCTCCTTGGTCAGCTCCACCGCGAACGGCGAGTTCGCGGCGATGGAGCGGGCGAGCTCGGCGGCGCGGTCGAGCAGCTCGCCATCGGGCACGACCCGGCTCACCAGCCCGATCCGGTCCGCCTCGGCGGCGTCGATCGGGTCGCCGGTGAGCAGCAGCTCGAAGGCCCGCGTCGTGCCGATCGCACGGGGCAGCAGCCACGACATGCCGAGGTCGCCACCGGACAGGCCGATCTTCACGAAGCCAGCGTTGAAGCGCGCCGACTCCCCCGCGAGCCGGAGGTCGCACGCCATCGCCACGGCGAAGCCGCCACCGGAGGCCGGTCCGTTGACCGCGGCGACCACCGGGACCTTGCCGTTGCGCAGCCGGCGGATGAGGTGGGCCGCGTGGCGCTGCTGGTCCATGCCGGCCGGCGCCGCGTCGGGCACCAGCCCGTTCGGGTTGGCCTTGATGTCCCACCCCGCGCAGAACCCGCGCCCTGCGCCGGTCAGCACGAGCGCGTGGCACCCGCCGTCCCCGTCGGCGCGGTCGAGCTCGTCGACGAGCAACGACACCACCTCAGGGGTGAGGGCGTTGAGCCGCTCGGGGCGGTTGAGGGTCAGCACCCGCACGCCACCATCGAGGTCGTCCGTGACGACCGGGCTCGTCGGTTGGCTCTCGCGCACGCTCATCTCCCCGTGATCTGCTGCTTCCACCCGGCGAAGGACCGCCGGAACCCGTCGCTGTGCAGAGCGGCGGCGACGGCGCGGATCTCGCTGTCGAACACCGCGGTGCGCAGGTCCGACTCGAGGCCGCTGTACACGTTCCTCTTGGTCTGCGACACGGCGTAGGTCGGTGCCGCGGCGACCGATGCCGCGAGCTCGAGTGCGTCGGCGAGCGGGTCGTCCGACAGGCGGGTCACCAGTCCGATCCGCAGCGCTTCCTCGCCCTCCACCGCACGCGAGCTCAGGAACAGGTCTAGCGCCACGTCCGGTCCGACCAACCGCGGGAGCAGGTGGGTCGTCCCGAAGTCCGGGGGCAGTCCCATCTTGAGGAACGGTGCGATGAAGCGGGACGAGGGTGACGCGATCCGGACGTCGCACGCGGCCGCCAGACCGAGCCCCGCCCCGACCGCCGGTCCGTCGATCGACGCGATCACCGGCTGCCGCGCCTCGCGGATGCGCAGCAGCGTCGAGTGCGAGCGCTCCATGTAGGCCTGCGAGTCGACCGGTGTCGGTTGCTCGAGCCCGCCGCAGTCCAGGTCCGCGCCCGAACTGAACGCACCGGGTGCTCCGGTCAGCACGATCGCCCGCACATCCAGGTCCTGCCCCAGCTCCGAGAAGGCCGCGGGGAGGTGGTCGAGGAGCAGGGGATCGTGCAGCGCGTTGCGGCGGTCCGGTCGGTCGAGCGTGACCACGACGACCCCCTCGTCCTGTCGCTCGATTCGCATGCCGTCCACTTGCCCCCCTTGTCGCAGGCGGTATCCTTAGTATTTATTAGCATAGTTCTAGGAAAGGCCGGCGCCGAGTGAAGATCGACAAGACCTTCGACGTGTACGACCCGACGACCTTCGTCGACGAGGTCCGGACCCTCGAGGCGGCCGGCTACGACGGCTTGGTCCTCGGCGAGGCCGCCAACGATCCAACGGTCGCGCTCGCGGTCGCGTCGCAGCACACTCGCCACGTGGACCTCGTCGCCGGTGTGCTGATCGCCATCCCCCGCAGCCCCACCCACGTGGCATACGCGGCGAACGACCTCCAGGCCCACTCGGGAGGGCGCTACGTCATGGGCCTCGGCTCGCAGATCCGGCCGCACGTCGAGAAGCGCTTCAGCTCCACCTGGACCAAGCCGGTCGCGCAGATGCGCGAGTTCGTGCTGGCGGTGCGCGCGATCTTCGACGCCTGGGAGCGTGACGAGGACGTCGACTTCCGCGGCGACTACTACCAGATCACCCTGATGCCCCCCTACTTCCGGCCACCGCGGAGCGGGCACGGTTGCCCTCCGATCTGGCTGGCCGGCGTCGGACCCCTGATGGTGCGCACCGCTGCCGAGGTTGCCGACGGCCTGTTCCTGCACCCCTTCACCTCGGAGCGCTACCTGCGCGAGCAGCTCTCGCAGTGGCTCGACGAGGGCCGCCGAAGGGCCGGACGCAACGAGCCCACGGGGCTCGCGTTGCCGGTGCTGGTGGCCGTCGGTGAGGACGAGACGTCGCTCGCCGAGGCGACCGCCGCGGTGCGCAAGCAGCTCGCATTCTACGGGTCGACCCCCTCGTACAAGGTCGTCCTCGACCACCACGGGTGGGGCGACCTCCAGCCCGAGCTCAACGCCCTGTCGAAGCAGGGTCGCTGGGACGACATGACCTCGCTGATCGACGACGACGTGCTCGACGCGTTCGCCGTCCGCGGGGACGCCACCACGGTCGGCGAACGGATCGCCCAGCGCTACGGCGACCTGCTCACGCGCTGCAGCATCTACACGCCGAACTACAGCGCGTCGCCGGAGGTCCTGGGCGAGGTCATGCGCTCGCTGCGAGCCGCTGCACCTGCCTCCGCCTGAGCGCTCCGCTCCGGCGAGCCGGCCGCTCAGGCGACGGACTCGCCGAGCTGCTCACGGATCCGTTCCCGCAGCTTGAACTTCTCGACCTTGCCGGTCGGGTTGCGCGGCAGCTCGTCGACGATCTCGAGCCGTTCGGGGAACTTGAACTTCGCCACGCCGCGCTCGTCGAGGAAGGACGTCAGGTCCTCGAGCGTCGGCGGCTCACCCGCCGGCACGACGTACGCGCAGCACTTCTCGCCCAGCCGCTCGTCGGGCATGCTCACGATCGCCACGTCGGCGACGGCGGGGTGCTCGACGAGCAGCGACTCCACCTCGACCGCCGAGATGTTCATGCCGCCGCGGATGATCACGTCCGCGACGCGCCCGGTGATCCGGATGTAGCCGTGCTCGTCCATGCGCGCGAGATCGCCCGAGAGCAGCCGTCCCTGATCGTCGATCGAACTGCGGGTGCGCTCGTCATCCGCCCAGTAGCAGATGAACCTGCCCGGGGCCCGGAAGCGGATCTCGCCCTCCTCGCCCGTCGGAACGGGACGTCCCTCCGCGTCGGTGACCTCGAGCTCCACGCCCTCCACCGGTCGACCGTCGCTCGACGCGATGCGCTCGGTCGGGTCGTCGAGCTTGGTCGCCGTGAGGATCAACCCCTCGGAGGAGCCGTAGAGGGTCACCACCTTGCTTCCGAAGGTGCGCTCCACCGCCTCGACCGTCTCGGCGGGGATCGGGGCGCCGGCCAGACCGAACAGGCGGAACCTGCTGACGTCATGCCGCTGCGGGTCGTACGCGTTGAGAAACATCGTCGCGAACGCGGTCGCGCCCAGGGTCATCGTGCATCCGTGGGTCGCGATCAGGTCGAGCGCGACGTCGACGTCCCACGCGCCCTGCAGCACCACCGGGATGCGGAACGCGACCGGGATCATCACACCGACGACCAAGCCGGTGGTGTGCATCACGGGCGAGGGCATGAACATCCGGTCGTCTCGGGTGACCCCGAGTGCGTTGCCCGTGCCCCGCACGGTGAACATGTAGGTGTTCGACGTGTGCAGGCACCCCTTGGGCGTCGAGGTCGTGCCCGAGGTGAAGATGACCAGCGCCGGGTCATCCGGCTCCGGGTAGGGCCCGTCGTACGGATCGGCAGCGAGTGCGGTCGACCACGGCGTGAACTCCGCCGCGTCCCCACCTGCGACGATCACCTCGCGGACCGCGGGGGCGTCCGCGACCAGAGCGCGGAACATCTCGACGTGGTCGAAGCCGCGGTGCTCGGCCCCGACGACGACCGTGACGGCGCCGGTGCGCTCGAGCAGCGACGCCAGGTCGTGGTGGCGAAGGGCCGGCTGCGCGGGGA
The DNA here is from genome assembly GCA_964386015.1 of uncultured Rhizobiaceae bacterium. Lineage (GTDB taxonomy): Bacteria > Pseudomonadota > Alphaproteobacteria > Rhizobiales > Rhizobiaceae > CAYLGY01. The sequence goes on from CAYLSN010000003.1 coordinate 5,170, forward strand.
TGAGGATCGCTCCCAGACGGAGCACGGCGAACACGGCGACCATCGCCTCGGCACGGTTGGCGACCTGCACGAGCACCCGCTCGCCCGGCTGGACACCCCGGCCGGCGAGGTACCCGGCGAGCCTCCACGCCGCGTCGCGCAGCTCACCGGCGGTCATCGATCCACCGTGGTCGTCGATCACCGCCAAGTCGTCGGGCGACTCGTCGGCCCACGTCTCCAGGTTGCGCGCCAAGGGGATGTCGACCCAATGGCCGCGCTCCCTCAGCGACGCGATCCTCGCCGCGTCGTAGACGTCCTCGGGTCGCAAGGGCTTCCAGTCGCTCACGGGCTCGTCGCCTTTCTCTACTTCCGCACGAGGCGGAGCCGCAGGGTCCGCCGCTCGAACTTCCATCCCTCGGCGTCGCGGCGATAGCGGTCCGAGTACATGCCGTAGGTGTGCTGGCCGGCGCGGATCCCACCGTCGATGCCCCGGAGTGCGTTGAACGGCACCAGCCCCGTCGCGACGTCCGGCTCGCTGCTCGCCGCCAGCAACGGGGGCTCCATCACATGCACCTGGCGCAGCTCCGGGGAGCACTCCCGCTCGAACTGGGCGCGGATCTCCTCGGTGCCACGGCACAGCGGGAAGCGGAGCTCCCTCCCGTCCCACACGGCGTCGGGCGTGAACAGGTCGACGACCTCGTCGACGAGCGCGAAGTCGACGCACAGGCCGTACGCGAGGATCAGCCGTTGGATCGCCCGTTCGTCGTCCGGATCGAGCGGCGACCCGATCGAGGCGACGGCACGGCGAGCCTCGTCCTCGATCCTGCTCTCGTCACCCTCCACGCAGTTCCCCCGTCGTGTTCGCGGTCGTCCGGCACCGTGGTGTTCACCAGATCCGGGCAGCCGGCCCGTAGACATGCGGATGATTATACGGAATACTGGTCAGCGGGGCCACACCGCAACGTGGCGATGGGACATTTCTAGGACCCCGAGCGGAGGACGTTCGTGCTGTCATTCGAGTTCACCGAGGACCAGGAGGCCTTCCGGGCCACGTTGCGCACGTACGCCCGCGAAAAGCTCCTACCCGGCTACGGCGAGCGGGCCAAGCACTCGCAGTTCCCGTGGGAACAGCACAAGGAGCTCGGCGAGATGGGCGTGCTCGGCATCGGGCTGCCCGAGGAGTACGGAGGGTCCGGCGAGCCCGACTTCATCGCACTGGGCATCGCTGCTGAGGAGCTCGGCTACGGCGACATCAACGTTGCCTCCACCTCGGCCACCGCCGCGGGGCTGATCTCGTCGATGCTCGCCGAGCACGGAACCCAGGTGGTGAAGGACCGCTACCTCGAGCGGCTCGTCTCGGGTGACGTCCTCGTCGCGCTCGCACTGACAGAACCCGACGCTGGCTCGGACGCCTCGGCTCTCCGCACCGTCGCCAAGCCCGTGGACGGGGGCTGGCTGCTCTCCGGCGAGAAGACCTCGATCACCATGTCAGAGGCGGCCGAGGCCGCGGTCGTCTTCGCCCGCGAACCGGGCACGTCGCGCTCGGAGGGCATCAGCGCCTTCCTCGTCGAGCTCGACCAGGAGGGCGTCACCCGCGGCACCTTCGACGACATGGGACTCCTCCCTGTCGGGCGCGGCACGATCGCGATGGACGAGGTCTTCGTGCCCGAGGAGAACCTGCTCGGCGACTACGGCCGGGGGTTCGGGCTCGTCATGGCGAACTTCGACTTCAGCCGGGCAACCATCGGCCTGCACTGCCTCGGCGCGGCCCGTGCGTCGCTCGAGGAGACTTCGCAGTACATGCTCGAGCGGACGACCTTCGGCAAGCCGCTCGCGGCCTACCAGGGACTCTCGTTCCAGATCGCGGAGCACTACACCTACCTCGAGGCAGCACGCTGGCTCTGCTACTGGACGCTGTGGCTGCGCCAGACCGGGCAGCCGCACACCGCACAGGCTTCGATGAGCAAGTGGTGGCCCCCGCGGGTCGCGCTCCAGGCGATCGAGTCCGCGATCACGATCAACGGCCACACCGCGTGGTCCGACGAGCTGCCCCACCAGCAGCGCTACCGCGACGTGATGTCGTTCCTCATCGCGGACGGCACCGCGGAGATCCAGAAGCTCATCATCGGCCGCGAGTACATCGGCCCCGAGGTCATGGGTCGCTGAGCCCGCAGCCACCAGGTTCGGCGGGCACCCGCGCGCCTAGGATCCAAGCGACCCGCCACTCGGATCGGGATGACAGGAGAGGAACAGTGGCCGGCACCGATGCGCACAACGGACTCCACCGTGGCGGGAAGGTGTCCGAGCTCGTCGCAAGGGAGATCCTCGAGGACACCGTCGCACGCGACCTGCAGCCCGGCACGATGCTGCCCTCCGAGGCGCAGATGCTGGAGCAGTACCAGGTGGGTCGAGCGTCGCTGCGCGAGGCGCTGCGCATCCTCGAGGTGCACGGCCTCATCCGGGTCAAGCCCGGTCCGGGAGGCGGACCGATGCTCGCCGAGGTGCAGAGCCGCGACTTCGGCCGTACCGCCACCTTCTTCTTCCACGCCAAGCGCGCCCGGTTCATCGACCTGCTCGAGGCCCGGCTCGTGCTCGAACCGATCATGGCGCGCATGGCCGCGCAGAACGCGCAGGCCGCGGACAAGCTCCAGGCCAACATCGCCGAGGCCGAGCAGCTGCTCGACGACCCCGGGCCGCGGTGGGGTCAGGTCTCCAACGAGTTCCACAGCATGGTCGGTGGCCTGACGGGCAACCCCGTGCTCGACCTGGTGGGCAGCTCCCTCAACGACATCCACGCCGACCGGGTCCGCCCCATCTTCCCGGTGGGCAGCCGGGCCGGCGTGCTGAGGGTCCACAAGAAGATCGCCGACGCGATCATCTCGGGCGACGCCGACCAAGCCGAGCACCTGTCGCGGCGCCACATCCAGGAGCTCATCAAGCGGCTCAAGGAGCTCAACCCGAACATGCTCGACGAGCTGATCGACTGGCACTGAGGCCCCGCCACCGACTCAGCCGGTTCTCGGCTCCACGTCGTCGAGGCGGATCAGCTCCACCACGGGGATCGGGCGCGGCGTGCGCTCCTGGTACTCCCTGAAGCGTGGCGCCTTCTCGACGATCGCGGCGAACAGCCGCTCTCGCTCGGCGCCCTCCTTCACGTCCGCGCGGGCCCGGTAGGTCTCGGAACCGATCTCCACGACGACTTCGGGGTGGGCGACCACGTTGCCGAACCACAACGGGTTCGTCGCGCCACCGCCCTTCGAAGCCAGGATGAACAGCCGCCCGTCGACCTTGACGTAGCCGAGCGGGACGGTCCGTGGCTTGCCAGACTTCGCGCCGGTCGTGGTGAGCAGCAGGAACCGGTACTGCGGTCCGCCGAGCTCGCCCGAGATCTTGCCGCCGGTCCGCCGGAACTCGGCGATCAACGCCTCGTTGAACGCGCGCGTGTTCCCGCCCGGCCCGCTCTCCGAGCGCAGCTCGGCGAGCATTCGTCCGAGCTGGGCTTCGTTCAGCACTTCTGGGGTCTCCACCACGGGCTCCTTCCGGTGGGTCGAACTGTGATTCCAACTGACACGGAGCGAACTTGAGGGGTGTCGAACTGTCCGGGCCGCGGTGCCCGGCGCTCAGCCGCCCCGGGCGGCGCGACCGAGCACGCTGCGGGCGATGACGAGGCGCTGGATCTCGTTGGTGCCGTCCACGATCTGAGAGACCTTCGCCTCGCGCATGCGGTGTTCGACGGGATAGTCCCTCATCACGCCGTAGCCGCCGAACAGCTGGACCGCTTCGGTCGTCACCGACATGGCGGTGTCGGTGGCGAAGCACTTCGCCATCGCGCAGTAGCGGCTCGCAGCAGGATCATCCGCGTCGAGCGCGCGGCAGGCCCGTTCGACCAGGCCGCGGGCGGCCTCGATGCCCATCGCCATGTCG
>CAYLSN010000003.1:9082-33148 GCA_964386015.1 uncultured Rhizobiaceae bacterium
ACTGCAGGCCCTGGAGCGACGCGAGCGGCTCGCCGAACGCCTCGCGCTCGCAGAGGTACTCGACCGCCGCGTCCAGCGCGCCACGTGCCAAGCCGACCGCCCGCGCTGCGATCAAGGGACGGACGTGCTCCAGCACCTTCATGGCGGAGCGGAAGCCCTCCCCCGGGGCGCCGAGCGCGAGCTCGGCCGGCACTCGACAGTCCTCGAGGATCAGCTCGCTGGTCGGCAGCGCCGTCGAGCCCATCTTCTCCTCGGTGCGACCGACGGTCATGCCCGGGGTGCCGTTGGGGATCACGAACCCCTGGATGGTGCTCGTCGAACGGCCCGGTTCCAGCTTCGTGTAGACGGTGATGACGTCGGCGAGTGACGCGCCGGTGATGAACGCCTTGCGCCCGTTGATGACGTACTCGTCACCCTCGCGCACCGCGAGCGCCTTGATGCCCGCGACGTCGGACCCCGCGTCGGGTTCGGTCAGCGCCATGGCCGGCCGGATGTTGCCGGCGACCAGGTCGGGCACGTAGCGCTCGCGGATCTCGTCGCTGCCGGTGATCAGGATCGGCAGGGTGCCCTGGAGCTGGCCGATGACGATCGAGGCGAGCGTGTTCGACACCGTCGCGAGCTCTTCGACGACCCGGCACACGGTCCACAGGTCGAGGCCGAGGCCGCCCCACCGCTGATCGATCCACAGGCCGAAGTAGCCGGTCTCGCGGAGCAGCTCGAAGAGGTCCTCGGGGTAGTCGTGCGTGTTGGCGATCTCCAGCGCGCGCGGCCCGACCTTGTCCTCCGCCAGCTTGCGCGCCGCCGCGGCGAAGGTCTCGCGCTCCTCGTCCGAGAGGATCGTCCGTGTGCGCTCAGCCATCGTCACCGTCCTTCGAACCGTGGTTCGCGCTTCTGGAGGAAGGACTGGACCCCTTCCTTCGCGTCGTCGGTCTCACCGACCGCGACCATCTCCGTCTCCTCGATCTGCAGGCCGGACTCGAGGTCGGTGTCAAGGCCTTGGAGGATGCACCGCTTGATCGCCGAGACGGTCAGCGGTGGCAACGCCGCGAGCTCCGCGGCGAGCGCATCGCCGCGCTCCCGCAGCTCCGCCGGCTCGCACGCCTCGGACACCAGGCCGATGCGCTCGGCCTCGGAGGCACGGATCATCCGGCCGCGCAGGCACATGTCGAGCGCCCTCGCACGGCCGACCGTACGTGCCATCCGCTGGGTGCCGCCGCCGGCAGAGATCAGCCCGCGGAGCACCTCCGGGAGCCCGATGCGGGCCTTCCCGTCGGCCATGATCCGCCAGTCGCAGGCGAGCGCGAGCTCGCAGCCCGCGCCCAGTGCGTGACCGCCGAGCAACGCGATCGTCGGCGAGGGGATACGTTCCCAGCGATTCACCGCCCGCTGGAACGACTGGATCATCGAGCGAACGTGGTCCCAGCCGCGATCCATCATGTTGAGGTCTGCTCCGACCATGAACGCGTCGTGCGCGCTCGAGAGCACAACGACTCGGGTCCGCCCCGCATCAGCGAGGTGCCCGGCGACGGCGTCCAGCTCATCGATGAACCGCTCGTCGAGTGCGTTGACCGGCGGCCGGTCCAGCACGACGTCGGTGATGTGGTCGTCACGCCGTTCGACCCTTATGTGTTGCAGGTCCACTCCGGTGCCTCAGGTGTCGGGGGTATCGAGACCGAAGGCCCGCACGGCGTTGCCGGAGAGCAGCTTCGGCCAGACCTCGTCTCGGATCGGGAGCTCGGCGAGCTCGGAGAACACGCGCTCGTAGGACAGCAGCGGCCAGTAGCCGGCGAAGATGACCTTGTCGGACCCCCGGCGGTTCATGAAGTCGACGATCGCCGGTGGGTAGTAGCGCGGTGCGACCGCGGTGGTCGCGTAGAACAGGTTCGGCCACCGGAGCAGCATCTGCACGCACGTGTCGACCCAGGGCAGCCCGCCGTGGCGCATGACGACGGTGAGCTCGGGGAAGAACCAGCACACCTCGTCGAGGTGGATCGGGTCCTGGATCGCCGCCGGCACGCGGGGCCCGGGGAAGCCGATGTTGATGAACACCGGCAGACCGAGCTCGGCGCACTTGGTGTAGATCGGGTAGTACTCCTTCGAGCTCGGCTCGATGAACGGGTAGATCTGGAACGGCGTGAGCGAGATCGCCCGGATGAACGGGTACCGCTCGGCGAGCTCGGAGATCGTGCGCACCGCGCGCATGCCATCGTGCGGGTTCGCCCGCAGCGAGACGAAGATCCGTCCGTCGAGCTCGGCGATCTGGTCGAAGATCTCCCGCGGCGTGTCCGCTGAGAGCGGGATCCCGGCGCGACCGATGCCGTTGCGGTCCAACTCCTCGACGATCGTCCCCAGCTGCTCGGAGCGCTCGTACCGCTCGCGGGTGGCCTCGTCCTTGGTGAAGAGGTGCCCGACGATGTCGCTCGCCGGCCAGGCCGCGCGGCTCTCCTCGTCGCGCAACGCGTCGAGCGGCATGGGGACCTGCGGGAGCTCGGGATGGTTGAGCACCACGAACGGATCGACGATCTCGGTCGGTGCCTCGTCAGGCAAGCGCATCAGAGCCCCAGGAACTCGAGTGCGTTGTGGCGGAGGATCCGCTCCTTCGTCGAGTCCTTGAGCGGCAGCGACTCGAAGTCCTCCTTGACCCTGGCCATGTCGAGCCCGTTGGTGCCGAACAGGATCTTGTTGCGCCCCTGCCGGTCCATGAACTGGACGAGCTCCGGGTCGAGGGTCGAGGGAAAGTACGCCGAGATGTCGCCGTAGACGTTCGGGTGGCGCCAGATGGTCGAGCAGAACTCCGCGGTCCAGGGCCAGCCCGTGTGCGACATGTTGATCCTGAGGTCGGGGAACTCCCGGGCGACCACGTCGACGTGGATGGGCCGGCCGGCCTCGCTGGGCAGCACCTCCGCCGAGTGGCCGACCTGGAACCCGACCGGCACGCCGAGCTCGGTGCACTTCGCGTACAGCGGGTACATGCGCCGATCGTCGGGCGCCACCCCGAAGGTCATCGGGTGGACGTAGACGTACCGGAACCCGTGCTCACGCACGAAGGTCTCGACGCGTCGCAGACTCTCGTCGATCCGGAACGGGTTGTACCCGACCCCGCCGATGAAGCGATCGCCCGCCTTGGCGAGCGCCTCGGCGACGACCTCCTCGGGCCAGTCGACGATGAGCTTGTGGTGCCGGTCCGCGGACCACATCTTCATGCAGGCCAGCACGGCGAGGTCGTAGCCGGCGGCGTCCATCTTGGCGATCGCGCCCTCGACGTCGAGCGTGGGGTCGGCCTCGACCTTTCCATCGGCCGGGATGACATTGCCCCACATCGTCGTGACCTTGCCGTCACGCACCATCGCCTTGAACGTGGTGGTGATCATGATCTGGAACTCGTCGTACTGGAACTCCGGTCCCGACAGCCCCGGGGCGATCAGCGGGGCGTAGTTCATGATGTCGATCGCTGCGGTCATGAGCTGGTCGGCCCCTCGTAGCGGTAGAGCTTGGCGGCGTTCGCGTAGAGCACCTTGTGGCGGATCTCCTCGTCGACCCCGCCCAGCGCGTCCTCGATCATCTCCTTGGGATTCTTCGCGCTCGACGCAGGCCCCGGCGAGAGGCTCGTCGGGTGCGGATAGTCCGTCTCGAACATCACGTTGTCCGGGTAGAGGTCGACCATCCGTGACACCGGCTCACGCTCGAACCAGAAGGTTCCCAGGATCTGGCGGCGGAAGTACTCGCTCGGCTTGAGGCGGTCCGGCAGCTCCTTGGCGGCGCCGGAGTTGTACCACTGCCAGTCCATCGACTCGACGAAGTACGGCAGCCAGCCGAACCCGGACTCGACCGAGACGAACTTGAGCGTCGGGTAGCGCTCGCAGAGCCCCGACATGATCACGTCCGCGATCGCTTCGGCGTTCCCCATGAGCGACAGCGAGCTGTTCTTCGCGTAGTCGGCCCGATAGGTGCCCATGCCGATCATCGAACGGATGTCGTTCTCGTCCATCTCCTGGAAGCCGACGTGGAAGTTGATGGACGAACCGAGGTCGGCGGCCGCCTCGAAGATCGGGCGCCAGTGGTCGTCGCGCAGCACGGGCATGCCGAGCTTGTAGGGCTTCGACATGAAGACGATGCCGCGGTGCCCCTTGTCGTGGCAGCGCTGGATCTCGGCGACGGACGCCTCGACGTCCCAGAAGGGCAACGCGGTGAGGGGGATGAAGCGACCGGGTGCCCGCTCGGAGAAGTCGACGAGGAAGTCGTTGTAGGCCTGCACGCACTCGATCTGCAGCTGGCGGTCCTCGATCGCGAGGAACGCGTAGGGGAAGAACGCGAGCAGGTTCGGGTAGAGCACCTGGGCCGTGACGCCGGCGTCGTCCATCCACTTGACCCGCTCGACCGGGTCGAACGCGCCCGGGTCGGCGTCCTCCATCGTCGGGGGGAACGACGGGGGGAAGTCCTTCCAGCCTGCCATCGCCCAACCCGCCACGCCGGTGAGCATCTTCCCACCGATGAGCCAGCGGTCGAGGCCGTTCTTCGTGTCGCGCTCGAGGCGAGGGATCTGGTCGCCGTACTTCTGCGACGAGATCCGGGAGGTCCAGAGGTCGGGCGGCTCGGAGACGTGTGCGTCGGTGTCGATCACGCCAGTCGGGGACATAGTCACTCCAGGTGTGCGGTCAGCTTCGTGTCCGGGGGGACGTTCGTGCTTTCTATTATATTCATAATAAGAGATTACGAGTCAAACGGTTCCGCCGTGAGCGATCCGGACTCGGGCGAGCGCGGGTGTCGGGCCGAGCGCGGATCTGCAGTTCGTCACCGCATGAGCGGGACGGGGGCGGACCGTCGCCCGAGGCGGTCACACGTCAGGCGGGTTCGCGGGGTAGCCCGAGCAGGCGCTCGCCGATGATGTTGCGCTGTACCTCGGCCGTTCCGCCGTAGATCGAGGCCGCCCGCGAGTACAGGTACGCGTTGACCTCGGCGGGGAGGTGCTCGCCTTCCCACGCCATGCCGGGCGCGCCGGCGAGCAGCTGGGCCGCCGCGGCGATCGACTGCTCGGCGTCGGTGAGGCGCATCTTGGTGAGCGCCGCGTCGGCGCCGGGGGTCTCACCCCGCGAGAGCGAGTCGACCACCTGCGCGATCCGGTGGTCGAGCAGCTGCATCGACTCGTGGGCGCGCACGACGGCCATGCGCTCCTCGACGCTGAGGGGGCGCTCGCGCGCCCGCTCCACCAGGCGACCCAGCGCGCCGCGCAGGACGCTCGCCCGCCGCACGGCGTAGGGCCCACGCTCCGAGCCGAGGATGTGCATCGTCACGTCCCAGCCGCGGTCGACCTCACCGACGAGCCCCTCGCGGCCGACGTACACGCCGTCGAGGAACACCTCGGCGAACTCCGCCTCGCCGGTCATCGTGCGCAGCGACCGGGTCTCGAGCCCGTCCGAGCCCATGTCGATCACGAAGGCGGTGATCCCGCGGTGCCGGCTCCCCGGCTCGCCCGTGCGGGCGAGGACCAGGCCCCACGTCGCGAACTGGCCCCATGTCGACCAGACCTTCTGGCCGGAGATCCGCCAGCCGTCACCGTCGGGCTCGGCGCGGGTCGAGAGGTTCGCGAGGTCGGAGCCGGCATCCGGCTCGGAGAACATCTGGCACCAGATCTCCTCGGCGGCCGCCATCGGCGGCAACCAGCGCTCGAGCCGATCGGCGTCGACGAACGCCATCATCGCCGGGGCGAGCACCTCGATCCCGACGAAGTTGATGAGCTCGGGCATGCGCGCCTCACCGAGGCGCTCCGCAACGAACGCGGTCTCCGCGGGGCCATACCCGCGGCCGCCGAACCGCTCGGGCCACGACACCACCGCCAGGCCGGCGGCGTGCAGCGCCTTCTGGTACTCGACGAGTTGGCGGACGTGCTCCTCGCGGGGCACCTCGTCGTCCACCGTCGGGGCGGACGCGATGAAGTCGTCGAGCTCGCGGCGCAGCTCGTCGCGCGCCGCGACCGCCCCGGACGGCGCCATCAGAGCCGTCACTGCGCGCCTCCCGCCACCTTGGTGGTCAGCTCGTCGAGGTAGGCGAGCGAATCGGCGGGCACGACGCCCTGCTTCACCGCGGCGTCGAAGACCTGGCGCCACTCCGACAGTGCGATCACCGTTGGGGGGAAGCCGCAGTAGACGATGAGCATCGCGAGCGCTTCGTGCAGCTTCTCCGGCGGGATGCCCGCCTGGAGCGCGCCGTGCAGGTAGTTCTTCATCAGGTGAGTGTGACCACCCGCTGCGAGCGCGGTGATCGCGACGAGCATGCGCTCGTCCTGCGAGAGCCCGGGCCTCCCCCAGACCTGCCCGAAGATGAAGTCGTCGGCCCACTCGGCGAACTGCGGGTCGATCGCAGCGAGCACCGCCTGCAGCTTGTCGGCCCTGGCGCCCTGCGCCCGTTCGCGTCGCGCTGCTCCCTCGGGGTTGATCGACACTGCCCGTCACCTCCGTCAGATCGTCGGCCGACTCGTCGCGCGGCCATCCAGGAATATGATAATCAGGAATTAGCCAATCACACATCTCGGGAGACCGCATGGAGCACGTGGTGATCGCTGGGGTGGGCATCCACCCCTTCGGCCGGTTCGACGTCGGCTACCGCGAGCTCGGCGCGCACGCGGCCCGCGAGGCGCTGGCCGACGCGTCGATCGGCATCGACGAGGTCGACACGGTGCTCGTCGCGAACGTGGGTGCCGAGATGGCGAAGGGGCAGAACGTCGTCGAGCTGCTCGGCCGACCCGGCATCCCGGTGATCAACGTCGAGGCGGCGTGCGCATCCAGCGCGTCGGCGCTGCGACTCGGCGCCGCGCTCGTCGACTCCGGCCAAGCCCGCTCGGTGCTGTGCATCGGGGTCGAGAAGGCCCCCCGCGGGTTCATCGCCGCCTCCGGGTACGAGGAGTGGCAGATCCGCTCGGGCCTCGGCGTGAACCCCGCCTACTTCGCCCTCGCCGCGCAGGAGCTGCTCGAGACCACCGACGCGACCGTCGAGGACCTGGCGGACGTCAGCGTGAAGAACCACCGGCACGCCGTCGACAACCCCAACGCGATGTATCGCAAAGAGTGCACGCGCGAGGAGGTGCTCTCCAGCCGGGCCGTGTGCCCGCCGCTGACGCTCCTGATGCTGTGCGCCCCGAACGAGGGAGCGGCCGCCGCAGTGCTCATGAGCGACGACGAGGCCGCTCGCCGCGGGGTGTCGGACCCGGTGCGGCTGCGCGCGGTGAGCCTGGTGTCACGCTCTCCCGACGACTGGTTCGTGCCTGCGGTCTCGTTCACGACCGACCGCACCGAGCTCAGCGCACGCGCGGCACGCGAGGCGTACGAGGAGGCCGGCGTCGGTCCCGAGGACCTCGACCTGGTCGAGTGCCAGGACACCGACGCGGCGTCGGAGCTGATCGCCTACCGGGAGTTGGGGCTGTGCGCGCCCGGTGAGGAGGCCGCGCTGCTGCGCAGCGGCGCCACGACACTCGGTGGCCGGATTCCGGTCAACCCCTCCGGTGGCCTGCTCTCGAAGGGCGAGCCGCTGGGCGCGTCGGGCCTGGGGCAGGTCCACGAGCTCGTCACCCAGCTGCGCGGTCGGGCGGGACGGCGGCAGGTCGACGGTGCGCGAATCGGTATCGGACACGTCATGGGCGCCGGGCACAACGCCTCGGTAACGGTGGTGAGCACCTCGTGAGCGAGCAAAACATGGACACACTCCCTTTCCTCGAACCTCGGCTGATCGCGTCCGCGGGGGACGCGGCACGGCCTGGCGAGCAGCTGGCCCTCGCGGCCTCGCGCTGCGACTCGTGCGACCGCGTCGACTTCCCGCGCCGCGACACCTGCCCGGCGTGCTCGGGCGGCGTGTCCGACGTGCAGCTGAGCGCCGGCACGCTCGGCGGATTCACCTCGGTGCTGCACCCGCCGCCCGGCGCGCAGGTCGAGACCCCGTACCACCTCGGCGTCGCTGTGTTCCCCGAGGGGATCTCGGTGCTCGGCCAGCTGCTCGTGGGATCGCTCGAGGAGGTGTCGACCGGCGACGCGGTCGAGGTCGTCGCCACCGAGGTCGACGGCTCGGCCACCTACGCGTTCCGGCCCGTCTGACGCCGGGACGCACGCCTGACGCCGCGGGAGGGCACGGCCCGTCGGGTCAGCCCCTCGGGAGTCGCTGCGCGCCCGTGCGGATCAGGTGCCGGATCGTGGGAGGCAACCGCTCCTGGAACGGGTCCACGTGGCGGCCCTCGCGGTGACGTCGCAGGTTGTGCGCCATGATCGCGGCGAGCTTGAAGCGGCCGAACGCGTCGAACCAGGGCCAGTCGTCCACAGGCCGGCCCGACGCCTGCTCATAGCGGGCGAGGACTTCCTCGGGGCGTGGGAGCCCGTCGACCTCGTGGCCGATGCCGGGGTAGTTCCCTGCGTCGAAGTGGGCGAGGAACCATCCGAGGTCCAGACGCGGGTCCGCGATCGTCCAGATTTCCCAGTCGATGATCCCGAGCAGCTGCGCACCGCGACACAGGATGTTGCCGAGGCGGTAGTCGCCGTGGATGACCGCGGGCGGGCGCTCGTCCGGCACTGAGTCCTCGAGGCGCTGCCGCAGGTCGTCGCCGCCGGGCACGAGCTCCGGGTCCACCGACGCCATCGTGCGCGACCAGCGTTCGAGCTCCTGCTCGATCGACCGCGGATCCTCGATCCCGATGGTGCCTGCGTCACCGGCGTGCAGCGCAGCGAGCATGTCGGCCGCACGGAGCGACCGCTCGTACACGACCTCCGCTGGCAGGTCGACGTCGTCGAGGATCGGTTCGACCGCCTCACCGTCCAGGAACTCCATGCCGAAGAAGGGTGGATCCGCCTCCTCGGCGAACAGCACCTCGGGCACACGGACCCCCTGGAAGGCTCCGAGCGCCTGGAAGAGCCGTGCCTGGCGGATCATGTCGTGGCGCCCCACACCGGCGCGCCCGGCGGGCGCGGCCTTGAGGACGATCCGGCGGGTCGACCCGTCCTGAGCGACCAGGTCCGCCGCCAGGGTCAGCCCCGAGTGACCGCCCTCGAGCGGCGCGACCGACCCCACCCGGACGCCAACGCCGGCCTGGGCGACGCAGCGGTCGACACGGGCGACGAGCTCGTCGGTGCCCTCGTGCTGGCTCACCGGGCCCTCCCCGCTCACGTGAGGTGCTCGTACTCGCCGATGAGGTGGCGGGGCTCGCCTCCGGCGACCAGCCGGCCGCCGTCGACGGGCAGGATCGCTCCGGTGATCCACGCCGCGTCGGGCGAGGCGAGGTAGCAGATCGCCGACGCGATGTCCTCCGGCTCGCCGAGGCGCTGGAGCGGGACGAGCGAGGCTTCCGCCGCGCCGGTGTCACCTTCCCAGAGGACCTTCGCCAGGTCGGTGCGCACCAGGCCGGGGGCGACGGCGTTCACGCGGATCCCCACGTGCCCCAGCTCGCGGGCGAGCAGCTGGGTCAGCATCTCCAGCGCCGCCTTGCTCGCGGTGTAGGGGCCGGTCACCGGGTGCACGCGCTGGGCGCCGGTGGTCGAGACGTTCACGACGGCACCCGGGCCGAACCCGCGCGCACGCGCCTCCTGGAGCACTGCCACCGCGGGCCACGTGTTCGCGAGGAGGGTCTTCTCGAACCGGGAACGGTCGACGTCGAGCAGGGGGCCGTAGTGCGCGCTGGTCGCGGCGTTGTTGACGATGACGTCCAGGCCACCGAGCTCGTCGTAGGCCGCGCCGACGAGCCGTTCGGGCAGGTCGGGGTCGCTGATGCTCCCGGCGACGGTCACCACGCGGTCGGCGCCGAGCTCGGCGGCGGTCGTTCCGAGCTGATCGGGGTCACGCCCGTTGAGCACGACCCGGGCACCCTCGGCGACGAGGCGCGTCGCGGTGGCCCGGCCGATGCCCCTCGAGGACCCGGTGACGATCGCGACCATCCCTTCGAACCGACCAGAGGCGGTCACGAGCGCACCTCGGCCAGAACGTCCGCGTACTTCGCCTCGGCCGCGGCCTTGCGCGTGGGCACGTGGTCGGTCGGGACCTCGACGGGCTCGTAGTCCTTGAGGATCAGCTTCGACACGACGGACTTGTGCACCTCGTCGGGCCCGTCGTAGATGCGGGCGGCGCGGGCGAGGCGGTACATCCACTCCAAGGGCAGGTCCCCGGAGTAGCCGAGCGAACCGTGGATCTGGATCGCCCGGTCGATGACGTCGTGCAGGACCCGGGCACCCCAGAACTTGATGAGCGAGATCTCCTTGCGCGCGGCGTCGAGCCCGTACTCGTCGATCTTCCAGGCGGCGTGCAGCGTCATCATCCGCGCCGCCTCTATCTGGGCTGCCGACTCCGCGATCCAGTCCTGGACGATCTGCTTGTCGGCGAGCCGTTCCCCGAACACCTCACGCGACACGGCCCGCTCGCAGAGCATGTTGAAGGCGCGGTTGCACTGCCCGAGCCAGCGCATCGCGTGGTGGATGCGCCCGGGTCCGAGCCGGCGCTGCGCGAGGTCCCAGCCGTCGCCCGGCTCTCCGAGCACGTACTCGTACGGCACCGTCACGTCCCGGTAGATGATCTCGGCGTGGTTGTCCGGCTGGGGCTGCTGGTGGTGCCGATTGACGTCGTCGAGCGCGGGGATGTCGCGCACGATGTCGACCCCGGGGGTGCCGGCCGGCACGAGGATCAGTGAGAAGCGACGCTTCGGCGGCGCGTCGGGGTCGGTCACGCACAGCACGAGGAGGAACTCCGACTCGCTCGCATTGGACGAGAACCACTTGTGACCGTTGATGACCCACGTGTCTCCGTCCCGCACCGCCGTGGTCGAGATGCGGGTCGGGTCGGAGCCGGCGTCCGGCTCGGTCATCGAGAAGCAGCTGCGGATCTCACCCTCGAGAGACGGCTGCAGGTAGCGGGCCTTGAGCTCCTCGTTGCCGGCCACGGCGAGCACCTCGGCGTTGCCCGTGTCGGGTGCCCGACTGCCGAACACCATGGGTGCCCAGATGGCCTCACCCAGGATCTCGCTGAGGAGCGCCATCTTGAGCTGGCCCCATCCGCCGCCGCCCAGCTCGGTCGGGAGGAACGCGGCCCACAGCCCACGCTCCTTGACCTCCTGCTTCAGAGGCTCCATGAGCCGCATGAGCGTCGGCCAGTCGACCTCGAGCGTCTCGAGCGGGTACACCTCCTCGCGCACGAACTCGCGGGCCCAGTCGAGCTGCTTCTGGTACTCGGGATCGGTGGAGAAGTCCCAGGCCATCGTAGGTCCTTTCGCTGGTGCGGCTGGCGGGGGCGGCCGGGGGGTCCTGCCGCCCCCGTCCTGCCGCCTCGCGGTCCCGGTGGGGTGGGAGGGAGGAAGAGGTCCGGGACGTGCGAGTGTTGGGGGGGAATGGAGTGGGTGCCGGGTGACCGGGTGCCGTCAGACCATCGACAGTCCGCCGCTCACCGACAACGTCTGGCCAGTGATGAACGTCGCGTGGTCGGAGGCGAAGAACAGGACCGCGCCGGCGATGTCGTCGGGGGTGGCCAGACGACCGAGGGGGATCGCTCGGGTCAGTGCCTTGATGATCCCCTCACCGCCCTCTGCCAGCGTCTTCTGCGTCGCAGGGGTGTCGGTCGGCCCGGGGCACACGGCGTTGACGGTCACTCCGGAGCGCGCCACCTCGCGGGCGACGCTCTTGGTGAACGAGATGACGCCGCCCTTGCACGCGGAGTAGACGGCCTCGCCGCTGGAACCGACGCGTGCCGCGTCGGACGCCACGTTGACGATGCGCCCGCCGCCGCGCTCGACCATGCCCGGCAGCACCGCCTTGGTGGTGCGCAGGACCCCGAACAGGTTCAGCTGCACGAGCCAGTGCCAGAGGTCCTCGTCGGTGTCGAGGAAGGGCTTGATGACGTCCCCTCCCGCACAATTGACCAGCACATCGATCGGCCCGAGCTCCGACTCGGCAGCGGCCAGGGCGCCGGGCACGCTGGCCGCGTCGGTCAGGTCCAGCGGCACGAAGGCACCGCGGCCGCCGGCCAGGTCGTCGGCGACGGACTTGCCGGCCTGCTCGTCGATGTCGGCGACGGCGACGCGCGCGCCCTCGGCGGCGAGCAGCTGGGCGATCGCCCGTCCGATCCCTGAGGCGCCGCCGGTCACGAAGGCGGTCTTGTTCTCGAGCAACACGCTGATGTTCTCCGGAGTCATGAGTGGGTTGGTCAGTCCCGTGCCTTCATCGCCGCCCGAGCGGCGACCGACACGGCGACGATGAGCGTGAGACCGGTGAAGAGGTCCTTGACCCAGACCGCGGACGGCCAGATCAGCTGGAGCCCCTTCACGCCGGTCGCCAGCAGGTACACGGCGAGCAGCGAGCCCAGGACGTTGAAGCGGCCCCTCTTGATCTGGGTCGACCCGAGGAAGGCGCCGGCGAACGCGGGCAGCAGATACGGGGCACCGGTGTTGATGCCGGAGCTGCCGACCTTGGCAGTGAGCAGGATGCCGGCGAGTGCGGCGATCGTGCCGGAGATGACGAAGGCGACGACCTGCATCTCGCCGATCCGGATGCCCGCGAGCTTCGCCGCGGCCTCGTTGCCGCCCGTGGCGTACATGAAGCGGCCCCGGGGTGTGTGCTCCATGAGGTAGAGCAGCAGCAGCGCGACGACCGCAAGGTAGATGACCGTGATCGGCACACCGAACAGGTCGGCGCGTGCGACCTGCTTGAAGCTGTCGGGGATCCCGGTGACGATCGAACGTCCGTCGGCCCGCCAGAAGGCCAGCGCGGTGATCACTGCGCTCGTGCCCATCGTGGCGATGATCGGTGTGACGCGCAGCTTGACGACGATGAACCCGTTGACGAGCCCGATGACCACGCCGGTCAGAAGCGTCAGCGCGATCGCCAGCGCCGGATTGATCCCGTGCGCGGACTGCAACCATGCGACGAACACGATCGCCCAGCTCATCGTCGCCCCGATGGAGATGTCGAAGGCGTCCGTCGCGAGTGCGATCGTCAGCCCGAGCGTGATGAGCGCGGTGATCGACGCCTCGGCCGCGACGATCTTCAGGTTGTTGACCGTGGCGAATGTCTCGGGCCGCAGCAACGAGAACAGGACGATCAGCAGCCCCATCACGTAGAGGCCGCTGTACCGGTCGATCCGCAGCGACTGCAGGACCGAGCGTCGACCCTCGTCCGGACCACCGCCGCCGGTTGCGCCCTCGCCGGGCTCCTGCGGCGCGTCTTGGACCACCTGCACGTCGATCGTCATGAGGTTGCTCCTCCCGTCGAAACCGGGCCGGTCGCGGCGGCGACGGGTCGGCCGCCGCCGAGGCTGATCTGCGTGATACGGGAGGCGACGATCTCGTCGCCGCCGAGCTCCGCGCGCACGCGGCCGTCGGCCAGCACCACCACGCGGTGGCACAGCCGCTCGAGCTCCGCCTCGTCGCTGGAGCACACGACGACGGCAGTGCCCTTCTCGGCCGCCTCGTCGATGAGCGCGTGGATCTCGGCCTTCGAGCCGACGTCCACACCCTGGGTCGGCTCGTCGAGCAGCAGCACGGCGGGCTCGATTCGGAGCCACTTCCCGATGACCACCTTCTGCTGGTTGCCGCCAGAGAGCGTTGCGACCTGCGGATCCAGCCGTCGCGGCTTCACTCGCAGGCGCTCGACCCAACCCTGTGCATCGGAGCGCTCTCCGCGGTGTCGGTAGACGAACCGCTGCCAGTACGGGCGCAGGTCCGAGATGGTGAGGTTCTCGAGGATCGACATGTCGAGGATGACGCCCTCGCCATGGCGGTCGGCGGGAACCAGCCCGACACCGAGCGAGACCGCGAGGTCCGGACGTTCGGGAGGGAGGACCTTGCCGGAGACGGTGACCCGCCCGGTGCGCTCACGGCCGCCGAAGACGAGCGGCGCGACCTCGTCCCGGCCCGAGCCGGTGATGCCCGCGACGCCGACGATCTCACCCCGGTGCACGGTCAGGTCGAACCCGTGGAGCACCTTGCCGGAGACACCCTCGAGCGACAGCGCGGGAACCCGCTCGCTGGGCGCCCGCCGGGTAGCGGTCCGTTCGACGACCGTGCCGACCATCAGCTCGACCAGCTCGTCGTGGGTCAGTCCGGCGACCGGCCGCGTGCCGACCTTCACCCCGTCGCGGAGGATCGAGACCCGGTCGGCGACCGCGAACACCTCGTCGAGGTGGTGGGAGATGTAGATCACCGACACGCCCATGGACCTGACGCGCCGCACGACGTCGAAGAGCGCCTCGACCTCGGGCTTGGGCAACGACGCAGTGGGCTCGTCGAGGACCAGGACGGACGCGTGGTCCTCCCAGTCGAGCAGGGCGCGCGCGATGGCGATGCCGGTGCGCTCCGAGGCGCGCAGCTCACCCACCGGTCGGCGCACGTCGAAGCGGTAGCCGAGGGCCGCCAGCGCGTCCCGCGCGACCTTGCACTGCCGCCTCCAGTCGATCGCGCCGAACGCACGGGTCTCGAACGAGCGACCCAGTGCGATGTTGTCAGCAGCGTCGAGGGAGTGCACGAGGCCGGTGTCCTGGTGCACGAAGCGCAGCCCGGCCCTGTCGGCCGCCGTGACGCTCCCCAACTCGAACGGCTCGCCCCGGACTTCGGCCGACGCGCCCGGGTCCGGCTCGTGGACCCCGGCGAGGATCTTGATCAGCGTCGACTTGCCGGAGCCGTTCGCACCGACGAGCGCGTGCACCTCGCCCGGAGCGACCTCGAGGTCGACCGACCGCAGGGCCCTGGTGCCCGGAAAGGTCTTGGAGAGATTGCGAACCTGCAGCTGAGGTGTCGCCACGGATACCCCCCGGTGTACCACCACCCAGGACCCCTCGGGTCCGTTCCTGATAACGATGACTATAGTTTCTCGCGAGATCCGTGCTGTCAAGCCAATCCGGGCAACCCCGCTGGAGGATCGAATGAACATTGCCGACGTGCTCCGGCGGCAGGCCTCGGCCCGGCCGGACTCCCCCGCCTACAGCTGCGGCGTCACCACGCTCAGCTGGACCGAGGTGGCGCACCGGTCCGCCCGCCTCGCGCGGTGGCTGGCGGGCGAGCTGCCCACCGGGGCGCGCGTCGCCATCCTGTCGCGCACCTGCCACCGGTACTTCGAGACCCACTACGCGCTCGCCATGGCCGGGCTCGTCGCGGTGCCGCTGAACTGGCGCCTCACCGCGACGGAGCTGGCGCAGCTGCTCGACGACAGCGGTGCGGCGGCTCTCGTGGTGGACCGGGGGCTCGCCGGGACCGCACGCCGGGCCCTCGAGACGGCTCGGGGCGACCTGCTCCTGCTCGGCCATGGCGACGGGGACGCGGCCGGGCTGGACCTCATCGACTACGAGTGCGTCGCGTCCGAGGGTGACGCGACACCCCCGGAGGTGGCGGTGGACGGTGACGACCTGCACGTCATCGGCTACACCAGCGGCACGACGGGGACCACCAAGGGCGCCATGATCACCCACCACGCCGCGACGACCGCGGCGCTCGCGTACGCCCTCGCCCTGGGGCTGAGACCCGAGGACCGGGTGCTCGCGTGCATGCCCGGCTACGTGTACCGGGGCGGTTCCGGGGGGTTCGCTCCTGCGGTGGCCGGAGCACACACGATCGTCCGCGAATTCGACGCCGCCCGCGTCGCCGAGCACCTCGTCCGCGACGGCATCACCCAGGTCACCCTCGCACCGGCCATGGCCACCCGCGTGCTCGCGCACGCGCAGCGGTCCGGCGCCGAGGACGGGCCGGACGTCGTGTGGCTGACAGGGGCTCCTGCCGGAGCGGAGATCATCCGACAACTGCGGGACCGCTTCGCCTGCGACGTCGGCTCGCTCTACGGCATGACCGAGGCCACCGGCATCGCGATGATCCGCCACCGTGGGGACCGCGACGACCTGCTGGGCTCGATCGGCCGGCCGATGGTCCTGCTCGACGTGCGGGTCGTGGACCCTACCGGCGCCGAGGTGGCCGTGGGCGAGGTCGGGGAGATCATCGTGCGCGGCGACACCGTCACCAAGGGCTACTGGGGTGACCCGGAGCTCACCGCGGAGCGCATCCGCGACGGGTGGCTGCACACGGGCGACATGGCGCGCCGGGACGCGGAGGGGCACCTCGTCATCGTGGACCGCCGCGCCGACATCATCAACAGCGGTGGCCTGAACGTCTACACCTCACAGGTGGAGCACGCGATCGCGACCCATCCCGACGTGGTCGAGTGCTCGGTCGTCGGCGCACCGGACGACGAGTGGGGTGAGGTCCCGGTCGCCGTGGTCGTGCCACGGCGCGAGCTGACCGCCCAGGAGGTGATCGAGTGGACGAGCCGCTCGCTGCCGACCTTCAAGCGTCCGCGCCGGGTCGAATTCGTCGGCGAGCTGCCTCGCAACGCGATGGGCAAGGTCGACAAGCGGGCGCTTCGGGACCCGTACTGGGCGGGCCGCGATCGCAAGGTGGGCGGGTGACCGACGCGAGCGGTCTGCCGCCGGGGCTCGACGGAAGGGTCGCGATCGTCACCGGTGCCGGGCGCATGCGTTCGATCGGACGGGCCATCGCGGTCGAGCTCGCCCGGGCGGGGTGCGACGTGGTCGTGACCGGCTCCGGCCGACCCGCGCACCTCCGGCCCGTCGAGGAGGTCGAGGCCGGCTGGCAGGACGTCGAGTCGGTGGCGGACGAGGTGCGGGGCCTCGGGCGCCGGGCACTGAGCGCCTCCTTGGACATCACGGACGCCGACGCGGTCGAGGCGCTCGCCGATCGTGTCGTGCGCGAGCTCGGCCGGGTCGACGTCGTGGTGAACAACGCCTCCGCCGCTCGCGGTCCGGACCAGGCACCGGTGCTCGAGGTCGACCCCGCGGTGTTCGAGCAGGTCCTGCGCGTCAACACGATCGGCACCATGCTCGTGAGTCGTGCGTTCGCTCGGCGACTCGTCGAAGCAGGACGCGGCGGCAGCATCGTCAACATCGCGAGCATCTCGGCGAAGACCGCGGACGCCGGCTTCGCCGCGTACGCCGCGTCCAAGGCCGGCGTGCTCGCACTCACATCGTGCATGGCCAAGGAGCTCGCGCCGCACGGGATACGAGTCAACGCCGTATGCCCGGGCCTGATCTAGACGCAGCGGGTCGCGGACATCTGGGCGAGCGGCCGGGCGCCTCGCTACATCGACTCGCACATCCCGCTCGGCCGGGCAGGCACCGGCGCGGACGTCGCCGCCGTGGTCGCGTTCCTCTGCGGCGACGGATCCTCCTGGGTCACCGGGCAGCAGTGGAACGTCGACGGCGGCCAGGTGACGATGCGCTGACGATGCTGAGCCCCGCCCCCGACGGGTCGCGCCGGACCCGGTGGTGGAACCTCAGCGGAGGGGGCGGCTCGTGCGGAACTCGAGCACGCGACGCAGGGTGCGTCGGCGATAGCGCCACTCTCCGTCGACCTCGGCGAGCTCGTCGTCGTAGAGCACGACGTCGTGGCGCACGACCTCCTTGCCGGCCCGCACGACGATGCCCTGCACGTAGGACCGTGCTCGCATCGTGTCGCCGTGCACCTCGAGCACCTGCGGGTTCGCGAAGAGGTGCGCCATGGCCTCGGCCCGACCCTCGGATCCCGCGAAGTAGCCCTGCAGCGCCTCGCGCCCCTCGAGGTGCCCGTAGCCCAGGTCGCGCGCGTCCCAGACGCCGTCCTCGGTGAACAGGTCGGCCACGCCCTCGCCCCCTTCGACGTCGAGACCGAACGCATAGCGGTGGTTGAGGTCGACGTAGGCGTACCAGTAGGCGATGTCGGGCATAGTCTAGGACCTCCTCAATTCATACGTATGGTTATCATGGTCGCCATGACCCTGCACAGTGACCTAGCTCCCCGACTCGAGCCGGACGGTTCCTGGAGCCTGCGACCGGAGCACGACCGCGTGCTCGTGACCGGCGGCGGGTCGGGCATCGGCCGGGCCCTCACGCTGGCACTCGCGGGCATGGGCGTGACGACCTACATCCTCGGCCGCACCGAGGCGACGCTGGTCGAGACCGCACGGCTGGCCGAGGACCTGCCCGGCCGGATCGTGCCGATCCGTTGCGACCTGCGCGACGAGACCGATGCCGATGCGGCCTTCGAACGCATCGAGGACGACGGCGGCCCCGTCCAGTCGCTCGCGCACTGCGCGGCGAGCGTGTACACGGCCTCAGCCCGTGCGATCACGGTCGACGGCTTCCGCAAGGTGGTCGACTCGACCCTCGTCGCGGCGTTCATCACGATCAGCCGGTTCGCTCGGCCGCTGCTCGACTCGAAGGTCGGCGGCACCGTGGTGTCGCTGACCAGCAACTCCGCCTCCGCCGGCGCCGCCGGCGTCGCGCACAGCGGCGCAGGGAAGGCCGGTCTCGAATCACTCACGATGACCCTCGCCCGCGAATGGGGACCCTCCGGCATCCGCATCAACGCGATCGGGCCCGGACCCTTCCCCGTGGAGAACTCCGTGGAGGGACTGACTCGCCCGGCGGTGCTCGAGCACCTCCAACGCACCACCCCGCTGGGTCGGCTGGGCCGCATCGAGGAGGTCGTCGGGCCGATCCTGTTCTTCCTCAGCCCGCTGTCGGGCTACACCTCCGGCCAGGTGCTCGTGTGTGACGGCGGTCGGCGCACGCTGGACTGGGTGATCCCGCCGGACCTCCAGCCACCCGACTGGCGCTGAGTCCCGCCAGACGGGTCTCAGTCCGCCCGCGTCGCCGCGGCGATCGCGGCGGTGTCCCAGTAGTACGGCCGGATCTCGGTGATGAGGCCATCGCGGACGGTGAAGAGCTCGGCGAGGCGCCACTCGATCTCCCGGCCGGTCGCCTTCGCGACGGCGCGGCCCAGGGTGAGCACCATCACCCGGCCCTTGTCGTCGGTGAGGTACTCGAAGGTCTTGCCCGGCAGGAACGTCCAGGTTGCCGCGAACCGCTCGGTCAGCTCGATGAACCCGTCGTGACCCCGGAAGGTGCCGGGGTAGGGCATCGACGGCGCCTCGATGACCTCGACCTCGGGGGAGAGGTGGGCGAGCACGGTGTCGATGCCGGCGCCGGTGCGCCAACGGTCCTGGATGGCGCGCTCGAACGCGTCCACCACCTCGACCGGTCGTCGAGTGGTGCCCTGCGACTCCGCCGCGCTCATGCCGGCTCCTCCGCCCCGGCACGCTCGGCGGAAGCTCGCTCGGCAGCGGCGCGCTCGGCCTCGCCGGCGCGGAGCAGCGCGGCCTGGTCCCAGTAGAAGACCTCGATGTCGGCGAGCTTCCCGTCGCGGATCGTGAACAGCTCGATCACGAGGAAGTCGATCTCCTCCCCCGTTGCGCGCAGACGCGCCCGGCCGGTGACACGCCCGATCACCAGATCGTCGCCCGCGTCGCGGAACTCGACCTTGGGGGCCCCGCCGTCGAACTCGAAGAGCCGGTCGACGTCGGCGAGCAGCTGGCGCTGGCCCTCGAGGCCGACATAGGTCCCGCGGTACGGGAGGCTCGGCGCTTCGCGGACGGTCAGGTCCGGGTGCGCGTACTGCATGGCCTTCTCGAAGTCGCGCTCGTACAGCGCCGCCTGCTCGAAGTTCTCGACGATCGTCAGGTTCTCGGACGACACGGGTCCCCCTCGTCTGTCGCGTGTATCTACATAATGATTATCATTGTTCGAGCGGCAGTGCAGGGAGGTCCTCGGAGTGCGGCCAGTCGACGCGGGAGATCACTGGCTGCGCAGCGTCCTGGTGGCGATGGGGTCGATGGGCGTCACCGCTGGATTCTCGCGGTTCAGCTTCGCGATCGCCCTGCCGCAGATGACCGAGGACCTGTTCCACTCGTACACCACCGCCGGTGCCATGGTGGCGCTGAACTTCGGCACGTACTTCGTCGTCATCGCGCTCATCCGCCGCAACGCCTCGCACGTCGACCCCTCCGCGCTCGAGAAGTGCGGCGTGGGGCTCACCGCGGTCGGCCTGGCCGTGGTCGCGCTGGCCCCCACCACTCCGGTCGCCGCGGCGGGGACCGTGATCCTCGGCATCGCCGCCGGAGGTGGGTACGTGCCGGGCACCTCGATCATCGTGGCCGTCGCCCCGCCCCAACGGCGGGGCGTCGCGATGGGCATCGGGCTCGCCGGGGTGGGCCTCAGCATCGTGTTCACCGGGCAGGTCCTCGCCCTCTTCGAGCGGTGGGGGGTCGAGCCGGCGTGGCGGGCCGTGTTCGGAGTGCAGGCCGCGCTCGGAGCGGTGATCCTGCTGTTCGCCGTCGTGTACCTCCCGACGCTGAAGCCCGCCGCAGGGACGCCGAGGGCCACCGGTGCGCTGCGACGCCTGCCGGGCGGTCCGGCGCTGCTGGCGACCTACGGCCTCTTCGGCCTGGCCATCTCCATCTACACCGGCTACCTCGTCGCCGCGACCCGCGACGACCGCGGGTTCAGCCCGGCACATTCGCTGCTGCTGTCCTCGCTGATGGGGGGCGCGATGGCGTTCGCGTTGGTCGTCGGTCGGCTGTCCGACGCGATCGGCCGGCGGTGGACGGTGGTCATCGGGACCTCGGTGATCGCACTCGGATGCCTGTCGGTGCCGTGGGCCGGCGAGCCCTGGCTCGCACTCAGCGCCGCCGTCGCCGGCGCGTTCATCAACGGCACCGGCGCCGCCGTGGGCGCCTACCTCGGCGACCACCTGACCACCGCCGAGGTCACCGAGTCGATGTCGGTGCTCACGCTCGTGATGGCGCTGGCGCAGGTGGTGGCCCCGCCGGTCGGTGGGTGGCTGGCGGACGCCACCGGCTCGTTCACCGCGACCTTCTTGTTGGCGGTCGCGCTCGCGGTCGCCGCAGCGCTCGCGTGCGCGCGGCTGCCCGACGATCAGCGCGGGCGTCGCTCCCGCGCCGGACGTGGCCTGCGGGCCCCCCTCGCCGAGTAGAAACTCATCAGCTCGGTGCGGTAGCGCTCAGCGCCTGACGCGAGGCCCACCATCGCCGCCTGGTGGTCGAAGGCCGCACCGGTCGGGCTTGCCGCGCCGTTCAGCGCGACCTTGACCATCGCGAGCGCCGTCGGGCTGCGCTCGAGCAGCTCCCGCGCCCACTCGTCGACCTCCGCCTCGAGGCGGTCGTCGGGCACCACCGCGTTCACGAGGCCGATCTCGAGTGCCTGCTCGGCGTCGTACATCCTGCCGAACAGGAGCATCTCCCTGGCGATGCGCTCACCCACGATCGATGGCAGCAGCTGCGGGGTGTTCCAGAACGGGAGGATCCCCCAGCGCGTCTCGGGCTGGGCGAAGCGGGCGGTCTCGGACGCGATCGTCGCGTCGAGGTGCAGGTTGAGCTCGTTGCCGCCGCCGATGCAGTACCCGCGGACGGCCCCCAGCACCGGCTTGGGCGAGGAGCGCAGCTCGGTGCTGACGTAGGCGGCGCGGCGCATGGCGGCGGGGACGGCGTCGGGATCGAGCTCGGCCTCCCACGAGGGATCACCGCCGACGCAGAAGTGCTCCCCCTCACCCGAGAGCACGAGCACCCGCGTCGAGCGATCGTCGTTCGCCGTCCGGAGCGCGTCGAAGAGGTCGGCGATGACCTCGTCGTTCAACGCGTTCATCGACTCGGGGCGGCAGAAGGTCACCCGCCCGATCTCGCCGTCGGCGACGTAGGTGACGGAGGTTCCCATGGTGTCGCTGTCCTCGGGTCGGGCCCATCCCTCGGGCCGGTCGCGGTCCGGACGCGCCGCGGGGCGGGCACCGTTGCCCGCCCCGCAGCCTCAGAGGGTCAGATCAGCCGACCTGCCAGAGGTCTGCATAGAGATCCTCGTAGTTCGTCGGGAAGATCGGGTTCTCGTCCTCGGGCGGGCTGTCGGCCGTGAAGAGGCGGAAGGTCAGGGGCTGGTTGTTGGCCGGCTCCATGTCCTCGCCGTTGAAGAAGCGGGCCAGGCCGTCGACCATGCCCCAGCCGATCAGCGAGGTCGCCCAGCTCGCCCAGGCGTGCTCCTCGCCGTCCATCAGGCGCTGGAAGTTCTCGTTCACCGGGGCGAGGCCGACGATCTTCGCCTCGATGCCGGCACCGGCGACGGCCGGTGCGACGCCACGGCTGAGGTCGCCGAACCCGAAGTACACGTAGTCGATGTCCGGGTTCTCCTGCAGCGCGCTCACCACGTTGTTCGGGGTGTTCGTCGCGATGTCGGCGACCGCTTGGTTGAGGACCGTCACCGTGCAGTCGTCGCAGTTCTCCTCCACGTGCTTCTGGAGTGCCTCGATCTCGAACTTGATGATCGGGAAGTCGTCCGCGGTGACGGCGAGGATGTTGGCGTCACCACCGGAGTCGGCGATCACCCAGTCGGCGACGATCGACGCGCCTTCCTCGTACGAGGCGCTGCCCCCGACCAGACCGATGATGCCGTTGCCCTCCATGCCGCCGACCTCGTCGATCACTGCACCGGTGATCACCGGGATCTCGGCGGCGTGGGCCCGCTCCAATGCGGCCTCGTACCGCTCGGACGGCACGCCGCTGAGGGCGATCGCGTCCGGCTTCGCGTCGATGGCCTGGTCCATCGCGGTGATGATCGATTCCGGGTCCTCGTTGCGGAAGTCGATCCGCTTCACGGTCCACCCCAGCTTCTCCGCCGCCGCCGTGACGCCGTCACCGATGACCCCGCACGACGACTGGGAGCACTGGAGCCACGCGATCGTCTTGCCGGGCTCGGGCGCCTTCTCGAGGGGCGTCAGAGCGCGGATCTCCGTCGGCTCGGCGAGCATCGCCTCAGCCCGCTCACGCGCGGCCTCGACCTGCTCCTGGTTCCCGCCGTTGCCGGAACCGTCGTCACCTCCAGCGTCGGTCCCGCCGTCGTCACCGCACGCCGCGGCGACGAGTGACAGGGAAAGCAGCGCGGCCAGCGCGCCGACTCGCCATCGTGAATGCATTGGACCCCCGTGGGTTTCCGTCGCCCGTGGGCGATGCGACCGGGGAAAGGTTCCCCTTGTGGACGGTGGCCCCGGAAGGGCCACCCGGGACTTAATCCCGTCGCATAGTTATTACTAATTGGTGTGACGTGTGTCAAGCACGCCACTGTGCCAGACTCATCGGATGATCGTCATGGTTTGTGTGCGGCGTCGGGGCGCTCCGTGAGGATCGACGCCGCGCTGACGGTGGACCTGCGCGCGACGGCGAGCGCCGCCCGCGATGCCGAGAGCGTCGGGCACCACGGGCTCTGGGTGGGTGAGACCGGCCACGACCCGTTCCTCCAGATGCTGCGGGCTGCCGACGCCACCAAGCGCATCGAGATCGGGTCCGCGGTCGCCGTCGCGTTCGCGCGCAGCCCGATGACGCTGGCCGCCTCGGCCTACGATCTGGCGGGCGCGACCGGCGGGCGGTGCCTGCTCGGCCTCGGGTCGCAGGTCCGCGCGCACATCGAGCGGCGGTTCTCGATGCCGTGGTCGCGGCCGGCGGCGCGCATGCGCGAGTACGTCCTCGCGCTGCGCTCGATCTGGGCGGCGTGGCACGACGGAGAGCCGCTCGCCTTCCGAGGTGACTTCTACCGCCATACGTTGATGACCCCCTACTTCGCACCGCAGCGCCACGACTGGGGTCCCCCGCCCGTGCTGCTCGCCGCGGTCGGACCGCGCATGACCGAGGTCGCGGGCGAGGTGGCTGATGGCTACCTCCTGCACCCGTTCAGCACGGAGCGCTATCTGGCCGAGGTGACCGTTCCTGCGCTCCTCCGGGGCCGGAAGGTCGCGGGGCACGCCGACCTCGATGGGTTCGTCGTCGCGGGCCCGGTGTTCGTGTGCGTCGGTCGGGACGATGCTGAGTTGGACGCAGCGACGGCCGCCACCCGCGCGCAGCTCGCGTTCTACGCGTCGACGCCCGCGTACCGTGCGGTGCTCGAGCTGCACGGGTGGGAGGACGTGCAGTCGGAGCTGTCGCGCTTGGCCCGCGACGGCCGCTGGGACGAGATGGGCGACGTGATCGACGACGACCTGCTGCACGCGATGGCGGTGATCGGCGATCCGGCGACCGTGGGTGCGGGGTTGCGGGAGCGCTACGGCGGCGTCGCCGATCGGGTCACCCCGACCAGCGCTGTGCGGCTGGACGAGGACGCGTGGGGTGAGCTCATCGACGCGGCGGCCTGAGGCGCGACGTGCTGGGCTGAGCGCGCTCAGGTCTCCAGCACGCCGGCGACGATCAG
>CAYLSN010000004.1:0-31800 GCA_964386015.1 uncultured Rhizobiaceae bacterium
GCAGGTTTAACTTTATTGCAGTTTATTGCAGCAGCTGGAATAATTGGCTTCGGTTCCTATCTGACAGGCGCTCTGGGCTTCGGAATCGGCATGATCGCCGCGCCGTTGCTCATGCTGGTCGATCCAGTGTTTGTGCCGGCTCCGATATTGATTATTTCAACCGCCGTGACGGTTCTCGGAATCATTCGCGACAGAACCGAAATCGACTTCAAGGGCTCGGGATGGGCGCTTGCAGGCCGTGTGCCCGGCACGGCCGTTGGCGCGATCGGCGTCGCAGCTTTCTCGGCGCCGGTGCTCGGGCTGGCCGTATCGCTGTCCGTGCTGTTCGGCGTGCTGATGAGCAGCCTCGATCTCGTTCCCCGGCGCAATTCCCGGGCCCTGTTCCTGGCCGGGGCCTTGTCGGGCCTGATGTCAACGCTCGCCGCGATCGGCGGGCCGCCGATGGTGTTCATCTGGCAGGGCGCTCCCCTTGCCCAGCGGCGCGCCGCGCTCGCAGTCTTCTTTACCGCCGGCTCGGTCATGTCGGTCGGCGCACTGCTAGCGGTCGGCGCGATCGACAGGCTGCAACTGATGATTTCCGCCGTCCTCGCTCCTGTCGCCGTTGCCAGTTACCTGCTTGGCGTGTTCACTCCCGGCTTCAGGCATGATGCAGCGACGAAGCTTGCGGCGCTTGCCCTCTGCACGTTCGCGGGACTGGTCCTCCTGGCAAAGAGCATCCTTGCCATCCATTGGTGAGCGGCAGGCCAGTTCGTCCTTCGGCGTCGTCCGTCCCGACCGGCGCAATCCCTCAAGCGCGAAACAGGCTTCCGAACTTCGCCAGCGGAGCAGTCGGGATGCCGAGCTGCGTCAGGCACCCCCACATTGTGAAAGCCACGGAGTCGAGAACGGGTATGCCGAGGCGTTGCTCGATATCCGCTGCGATCAGCGCGCCACGCATATTGGTGCACATGATGACGATCGCCTGGGGCGCGGCGCCGGCCACTTCCTCGCACATTGCGCCGATGCGCCGCTCATCGAGGGCAGCGAAGGAAAAATTGTCGGAAAGCCCTGCATGGCGTTCGGCCGCGACGTCGATGCCGATACCGGCATAGTTCGCCACGATCCGTTTCTGTACGGCTTCGGTATAGGGTGAAACGAGGCCGATCCGGGTGATGGCGCGCAACCGCAGGAGCCGGTTCAGGCTGAGGACCGCACTCGTGGCCGGAATGTTCGTTCGCTCCTCGACAGCAGCACACAGACGCGTATCGTAGTCGAAGCCCAGCCAGCTTGCGGACGTGCCGTTCCAGGCGATGATGTCCGGTCTGGCATCCGCAAGAAGCTCGGCCGCCGCCAGGACATTCCCGAGAGCGAACTGATGGTCGGAGGCCTCGTCGAGCGCAATCCTCGTTACCCGGAACCTCGCGAAATGCAGCGTGACCCGAGGGTAGAGCGGCATGGCGAGAACGCTCGTGCAGGGTTCGAGCACCGTGTTCGAGGACGGTGTGAGCATGGCGATCATCGCCGGCCCGGTTTCTCTGGCAAGGTGCATGCGACCCATTCCCGGCTCGTCGGCTTTCCGGACCCTAGAACCTCGTGGCACGCCAGAACGTGTCCGGGGTCTGCGTCATCCACCGGAGCCCCGTCCGGTCGAGCATGTTCTCGGTGGCGGTCTGCGCCTCGGAGAGTACATACTCCTCGTCCACCGAAAGAACCTTCCGGTCCTCCATCCTCACCTTGCCGTCGATGATGACCGTCGAAACATCATTTCCATTTGCATAGTAGACCGCCCGGTAGAGCGGCATGTTGTACGGATACATGTGCGGCCTCGCCAGATCGAGGAGAATGACATCGGCTTTCTTGCCGACCTCCAGCGAACCGATCTCATGATCCAGCCCGAGCGCGCGGGCTGCATCGATGGTGCACATTTCCAGCGCCTTTCCGGGCGAGAGTATGCGGGGATCGCGGAAGTGACGCCGATGATAGTGCATGCATTGCTGCATGTGGCGGAACATGTCGCCGGAGCGGTCCGGGGAAGTTGCGTCCGACCCGATCACGACATTGACACCCATGTCGAGCAGTTCGATTGCCGGGCAGCGGCCACGGATCGAGTTCACTGCCGAGGGGTTGTGGGCGACATGGGTGCCGTGATCGCGCAGGAGCGCCATCTCCTGCTCCGTCAGATCCGTGCAGTGGGAGAGAAGCACGTTGGGGCCGAGCATGCCGACATGGTCATGGAAGATCTGCACCCGGCCGCGATCGTGCCCGTCCTGGGTGAACAGGGTCTCGCGTTCGCGGCTCAGCGCCACGACTTCCTTCATCTGCGTGAAGACCTGGCGCAGCAATTCGGGCGCATAGCCCTCCATGTGCTCCGTGCGGGTGGTGGGCGTGATCAACGCGATCCGGATGCGGCCGTCATGGCGACCATGCCATGTATCCAGCGCCTTGCGGCAGACAGCCATCTGGTCCTCGTAGGTGATCATGCGCTCGGTCGGCGTGCCGCCATTCCATTCGACATAGCGACGGGGGTGCGGCGGCCGTGTCGGGCCGATCGCGACGAAGCTGCGCGTACCTACCTCGAGAACGGCCTCGCAATGCGCGTCGACATAGTCCGGCGCATCGGAACGGAGAATCGAATCTCCCCCGCCGAGAAGGGCCATGCCCGTCGTCACGCCGAAGCGCAGCCTTTCCAGCGCCTGGAGTCTCGCCTCGGCGCCCCAGAACTGGACGTCGGATCCCGTCGTGTAGATGATTTCACAGGCTTTCTGCCATTCATCCCACTCCCCCGCGCCGAGCGTCTTCAACAGGCCGTGACCTGCATGGGCGTGCGCGTCGACAAGGCCCGGCAGGACAAGCTTGCGTGACGCGTCGATGATCTTTCCGGCAGTCCAGGCCGAAAGCTCATCCGTCGTGCCGATTGCCGCAATCCGGTCGCCAATGATCGCGACCGCACCGTCCTCGAGGACCCGGCGGTCATCGTCGATGGTCACGACAATGCCATTCCGGATGAGAATATCTGCGTCCAAGACCCCTCCTATGCCACTTCGGCTGTATAGATATCCGGCCCCAGGGACGGGACCAATTTCAAGAGCTCGCGGGTATAATCGTGCTGTGGCGCGGCAAAGAGCTCGTCCGTCGCGGCGATTTCGATCAGACGTCCATGCCGCAACACGGCGATCCTGTCACACATCTGACGCACGACCGGAAGGTCATGGCTGATGAACAGCATGGTCAGGGCATATTGCTCCTGCAGATCCTTCAACAGATTCAGGACCTGCGCCTGAATGGACACATCCAGCGAGGAAGTGGGCTCGTCGCAGATCAGGAAACGTGGCCGGAGCGCGAGGGCGCGGGCAATGCTGATACGTTGCCTCTCGCCGCCGGAAAACTGGTGCGGGTAGCGCCGGACATGCTGTTCGCCCAGTCCGACCTGCTCGAGCAGGCTGATGACGCGGCGCCGGATCTCGGCCGGGGATGTTTCCAGCCGGTGGAAGCGGATCGGCTCGGCAATGATGTCGCCGATCCGCATGCGCGGATTGAGCGAGCTGTACGGATCCTGGAAGATCATCTGCGACCGGGTTCGCGGCGAACCGGCATCGCCGTCGCCCGCCAGCTCGTCCCTGATCACGATCTTCCCGGCCGATGCCGGCAGGAGACCCGCAATCATGTGCGCGATCGTCGATTTTCCGCTGCCGCTTTCGCCGACGAGGCCGAGAACTTCGCCCCGGCCGATCTCGAACGACACATTGTCCACGGCCGTGAACCGCCTGGCGCCGAAGCCCAGGATCCCGGGGCGAACAATGAAGGACTTCGTCAGCCCCTCGACGGAAACCGATACGCCTTGCCCGGCACGTTCCCTGACCGCCGCCGGCGCAGGCGGCGGTTGACCGGTGGACTTGTGCTGGCCGTCGCATCCGGCTTCCGGCCGGTAGACCACGCGCGGAAAACGATGCAGCCTCACGTCGATGCGCGGGACGGCGGCGATCAGGCTGCGTGAGTAGCCGTGCTGCGGGTTGGTCAGGATCTCGCGCGTCGAGCCTGTCTCGACAATGCGCCCGCGATACATCACTGCCACCCGATCCGTGACTTCGGCGATGACCCCCATGTCATGGGTGACGAAAAGCACCCCTACATTGCGTGAGCGGGCAAGCGACCTGATCAGCTCCAGCACCTGGGACTGAACCGAGACGTCGAGGGCTGTCGTCGGCTCATCGGCAATGATCAGGTCGGGATCGCAGCAGATCGCCAGCGCGATGACCACCCGTTGCCGCATGCCGCCGGAAAACTGGTGCGGATAGTGGTCGATGCGCGTTTCGGCATCCTGAATGCCGACGCTCTGCAGCAACTGGATGGCCCTTTCCCTTGCTTTCGTGCGATCGAGGCCAAGGTGATGGCACATTGTCTCGACCAGCTGGTCGCCGACCGTGAACAGCGGATCGAGGCTGGTCAGGGGATCCTGGAAGATCATCCCGATCTGCTTGCCCCTGACGGCGGCGAGGCCCTGCGGGTTGCCGACATCGTGCGGCTGCCCCTTGAAGGTACAGCTGGTTGCAACGACCCGGCCGGGAGGATCGATGAGCCCGACGAGGGCGCTGCCGATCGTCGACTTGCCGGCGCCGGATTCGCCGACCAGCCCGAGAATCTCTCCGGCGCGAATGTCGAGGTCGACATTCTCGATAGCGGTAACGATCCCGCGTCGGGAGTGATACCGGACATTGAGCCCGCGAACCGAAAGCAACTCGTTCATGTCATCTCGCCTGGGGATTGAGGAGGTCCCTGAGCCAGTCGCCGATGATGTTGGCCGAAAGAACCAGGAAGACGAGAGCGGTTACCGGGAAGACGACAACCCACCAATTGCCGGAAAACAGGAAGTTGTTGCCCTCGCGAATGAGGGTTCCCAGCGACGGTTGCGTTGCCGGCATGCCGACGCCGAGAAATGACAGCGTGGCCTCGGTAAGGACGGCGAGGGAAATATTGATCGTCACCAGGACGAGGATCGGCGAGATCACGTTCGGCAGAACATGGCGCAGCACGATGCGACGTCCCGGAAGCCCGATCAGCCGCGCGGCCTTTACATATTCCTTGTTCTTTTCGACGAGGACGGCGCTTCGCACGGTGCGGGCATATTGCACCCATTCATTGATGGCGATGGAAATCACGAGCACGAAGATCGCCATGCCGACTCCCGCGCTGCCCGGAAGCGCTGCCCGTATGATGCCGTTCACGAGCAGGGCGATGAGGATGGTCGGAAAGCTGAGGATGACATCGGCGATGCGCATGAGAATGTCATCGACATAGCCTCCGACGCTGCCCGCCACCAAGCCGACCAGGACGCCGAACACCATCGACAGGAGGACGGCGAACCCCGCCACCACCAGAGAGATGCGCAGTCCGTAAAGGATGGAGGACAGGACGTCGCGCCCCTGATTGTCGGTTCCCAGAAGGTAGCGCGGATCGCCGCCGTCGATGAAGGCGGGCGGCAGCTCGCTGTCCGCGAGGGAGATACTTGCCATGTCGAACGGGTTGAAGGGAGAGATCCAGGGCGCAAGCGCGGCCGCAAGGATCATTGCCAGCAGCACGACCGCCGCCACGACGACATGCGGGGAAGTCAGGAAGCTGTCGAGGACGTCATTGCGGTCGCGTGCGGAGGAAACGGCGCGGCGCAACTTTCCCCAGGCGGAGTCGGACGTCTTCATCACCGTTTCCTCAATCTCGGATCGATGATGAAGTAGAGAATGTCGACCAGAATGTTGATCATGACGAAGATGCAGCCGATGAACATCAGGTAGGTCGCCATCAGCGGAATATCCAGGAACTGGATTGCCTGCAGGAACAGGTAGCCGATCCCGGGCCACTGGAACACGGTCTCCGTCACGATGGCGAAGGCGATGAGTGATCCGAACTGCATGCCGGCAATCGTGACGAGCGGCATCAGCGTGTTCTTGAGGGCGTGACGGAACAGGATCAGGCGTGAGGGCAGGCCCCGGGCGCGGGCGAAGCGGATGAAATCCTGGCGGATGACCTCCATCATGCCGGAGCGGACCAGGCGCATGAACAGTGCAAGCTGGTAGATGCCGAGGGTGAAGGCCGGCAAAATGATTGCCCGCCAGCCGCTTTGCGTGAGCAGTCCGGTTTCCCAGAATCCGACCCTGGTCACCTGGCCGCGACCGAAGGAAGGCAGCCATCCGAGGATGACGGCGAAGAAGAGAATGAGCAGGATGCCGATGACGAAGGTGGGGATCGAAATGCCGACCAGGGAAAGAACCTGGAAAAGCTGCGCCCATCGGCTTTCAGGGTGAATGGCCGACCATATCCCCAGAGGTATTCCGATCCCGAGCGCGATGATCATTGCCGCGACGACCAGTTCGATGGTGGCAGGCAATCTTTCGAGGATCATGCCGACGACGGGCTGTCCGCTGCGATAGGACAAGCCCATGTTTCCGACGGCGGCGTTCGAGACGTACCGCGTGAACTGGACGACGATCGAATCGTTCAGGCCCAGACGCTCCCGGATATCCTGCTGCTCTTCGAGGGTTGCATCCTCCGCCACCATGCTGCGAACCGGATCGCCCATGAAGCGGAACAAGACGAACGAGAGGAATGCCACCGCGAGGATTACGGCAATCCCCTGCAGGAGGCGTCGTGTCAGGAAGAAGAGCATTCCGGACTCCAGAGAGCCATGACCCCATTTCGCCGCCGATGAGGAAGATCGGATCGGCCGCGGATCCGGGGGCGCACGGCATGCCCCCGGACCCTGCCGCCCGGATCAGTCCACCCTGGCATACCAGAGCCGGAGATATTCGTCGGCGAACTGGGGCACATCGACGCCGTCCCTCACCGCCCACGCAATCGGCTGCTGGTGAAGCGGCAGGTAGGCGACTTCCTCTGTGGCAATGCGCAGCGCCTCCGTGATGAGGGCAAGGCGCTTGTCATTGTCCTGTTCGACAGCCGCCTTCGCGACGATCGCCTCGATCTCGGCATTCTCATAGCCGCCGAAATTGTTCTGGCCGCGCCCTTCCTTGCGGCTCGACAATTGCGCCGTCAGGATGCTGAAGCCGTCCATCGCCGGAAGGGCGGCATAGCCGAACATGAAGATGTCCGCTTCTCCGCGGTCGATCTTGGGGAAATATGTGTTCTTGCTTTCGGCGACGAGGTTCGCGGCGACGCCGATGCGGGCCCACATTGCAGTCACCGCAACACAGATTGCCTCGTCATTCACATAGCGGTCGTTCGGGCAGGACAGATTGACCGAGAATCCCTCCGGATAGCCCGCCTCGGCCAGAAGGGCCCTGGCTCCTTCCGGGTCGTAGGGCGGACGGTTGTCGATCTCGCTCGAATAGCCCGGCATTTCCGGCGCCGCGATCACGCCAGCCGTGCGAGCCTTGCCGCGCATGATGCGTCCGGTGATCTGGTCGCTGTCCACCGCCATCCAGAGCGCCTTGCGGACGCGCGGATCGGCCAGCGGATTCCTTCCCTTGATGTTGCTGTCATTGAGTTCGTCGGCCTGGATATTGAAGCCGAAGAAGATCGTGCGGACCGACGGAAGTTCGAGGACCTTGAATCCCGGCGTTGCGTCGATGCGCTGGATGTCCTGGAGCGAGGCAGGCAGAACCAGATCCACTTCGCCCGACAGCAATGCGGCAATACGGGTCGCGTCGGCCTTGATCGGGGTGAACTCGATGCGGGTCAGATTGTGTTCCGGAGTATCCCACCAGTCGCTGTTCACCGTCAGCACCGCCTTCTGGTCGGCCCTGTAGCTTTCCAGCTTGAACGGACCGGTGCCGTTCGTGTGCGACGATGCATAGGTCGTCTCGCCGGTGGTGATGCTCACGGGATGCTCCGCATTGTTCTCCTTCAGCCATTCGGCGCTGAGGATGAAGATGCCGCTGAGGTCGTTGAGCAGAAGCGGATACGCTCCCTTGGTTTCGATGTCGACGGTGAAATCATCGACCTTCCGGACATCGCTGATCGCCTGGGCGTAACCTTTCTGGCGGGCGTCCGGATGCCGTATGCGGTTGAGCGACGTGACGACGTCATCTGCGCTGAAGGGCTTGCCGTCATGGAACTTGACCCCTTCCCGCAGGCGGAAGCGCCACACGGTCGGCTCGATCAGTTCCCATTCGGTAGCCAGCGCCGCCTCGAAGCCGAGATCCCGCCCCCGCCGGACGAGCGGCTCGTAGATATGGTGCAGGAAATTCCCGGTAAAGCTTTCCGCATGGGCGTATGGATCGAGGGTCGCCACATCCCCCTGAAAGGCCCACTTCAATGTCTTTGCCTGGCCTTCCTGTATCGGCAGCAAGGCAATGAGTGCGGCAGAGACACCCAGGAGCAACATCTTCTTCATTGCAGTTTCCTCCTCTTGGACACGGACCTATCATGGCGATTGCGCCGCCTGACGCTCGCATTGTCCTTGCCCGGACCTTCTCGCGCATTCGCATTCAAGTCAAACGATTTTTGCATTTTGCATACAATAAGCCCTTGTATTCCTGTTTTCGTTCGGCCTATGTTTCGCAAGGGGTCGGCAGTCGACCGCTCTCGCGCGGAAATCCTTCCGGAACCCGCCTGCGCGCCTCGGACGTCAGGTTCGCAGAAGCGGTTGCAAGGGCTAAGCTGGAGGTCCAGGTGGTACTCGATCCAAAGAAGCGGACATCGCTGCTGCGCTCGCAGAAGGATTCGCTGCGGGTGCCGCGGAGCGGACTTCACCAGAAAGCCTTCTCGACCTTGCGCGATCTGATCATGACGGGGGAACTTGCGCCGGGGCAACAACTCAATGAAGCCGAACTCTCTGCGGCACTTGGCGTCTCCCGCACGCCCTTGCGGGAAGCCTTGAAACTGCTTGCGGCAGAAAACCTCGTCGAACTCCGCATCAACCGCAGCGCCATCGTCACGCCATTGCGCCGGGAGGAAATCGTGGCTTCCTTCGAGGCGGTTGCGGGCCTGGAGCGGATCTGTGCGGAACTGGCCGCGGAGCGGATGACCGCCGCCGACCATCGCGCGCTCCAGTCCCTGCATGACCGCATGGAAAGGCATCACGAAACCAACAACCTGCGAAAGTATTTCGCGCTCAACAACGACATACATCTGTTCATCGTCGAGGCGGCCAGGAACAGGTTGCTGAAGGCGAGCCACGCCACGCTGTTCTCCCAGGTGAACCGTGCCCGCTACATGGCGCTTCACGTTGTCGGCCGCCGCGAGGAATCGATCCAGGAGCATCGAGACATTCTGGATGCGTTGAAGGGCCGGGAGGGTGAACGAGCTGGCAAGCTCCTGGCGCAACACGTGCTGCACACCGGAGAAGCCATCAGCAGGGCCTTGCCGGAAATTGCTTCGCCGGAAGCTGCACGAGATGCGTTCCCCATGGAAGCCTGAGCCGGATCGCCCCCATGTCCAGAGAGAACCAGCCTTGAAAATCCTCCTGCTGAATCCGAACACCACTGCCGAGATCACCAGCATGATGCTGGAAGTCGGCAGCGCCGCCTGCAGCCCGGGCACGACCCTCGTTCCTGCAACGGCGTGCCGGGGTGTTCCCTATATTGCCAGTCGCGCCGAAGCCCAGATCGGCGGAGCGGTCGTGCTGGAGATGCTGGCCGAGAGGCACAGGGAGATCGACGCGGCAATCATTGCGGCGTTCGGCGATCCGGGCTTGCTGGCGGCACGGGAACTGTTCGACATCCCCATTGTCGGAATGGCGGAAGCCGCGATGCTGACTGCATGCATGCTCGGCCGCCGCTTCACGATCGTTACATTTTCGCA
Source organism: uncultured Rhizobiaceae bacterium (assembly GCA_964386015.1). Lineage (GTDB taxonomy): Bacteria > Pseudomonadota > Alphaproteobacteria > Rhizobiales > Rhizobiaceae > CAYLGY01. The sequence goes on from CAYLSN010000004.1 coordinate 9,730, forward strand.
CGCTCTGGGCGCCTGGTACGATGAGTGCGTGGCCATGCATGGCCTCAAGGATCGCTGTTCGGGCGTGCACATGCTGGGAGATGCATTTTCCAGCGTGACGACCGTGCAGGAGGAGCTCGAGGAGCGGATCGTCGAGCTCGCGAACCAGGCAATCCGCCAGGACGATGCGGATGTGCTGATCTTTGCGGGCGCACCGCTCAGCGGGTTTGCCGCACGGGTCGGCGACCGGATCGGCGTGCCGGTGGTCGATCAGGTCGTCGCAGCGGTGAAGCAGGCGGAGTGCCTGCTCGCACTCAGGCCAAGAAAGGCCGTGGCCGGCACGTTCCGGCGCCCCGGGCCGAAGCAGACGACCCAGCTTCCCGATGCGCTGGCACGGCGCATCCAGCATATCGACTAGAGCGTCATGCGCCTCGCGCGCATCGAGCAAGGCATTGAAAGAACTGTCATCTTTCGGAAAGCCTGGTGCCCCCCGCCGGACTCGAACCGGCACTCCCGCAAGGGAACCAGATTTTGAGTCTGGCGCGTCTACCAGTTCCGCCAGAGGGGCATGCCTGCCGCGTCTATACGCTCGCGGATTGCCGCGTCAAGCACAGAGTTCCAGCGAGCGCCGCAGGCGCGGGCCGGGCTTTGCAATGCCGGCGGAGCCGGGCTAACTAGGCCCACCGAATCGGAGACAGCCTCGCGCATGCTCAGAAGGCTCTACGACTGGACCCTGTCCCTCGCCGCCTCCCGGCACGCGACAAAGGCACTCGCCGGAATTTCCTTCATCGAGAGTTCGATCTTTCCCATTCCACCCGACGTGCTGCTGGTGCCGATGGTGCTGGCGGATCGGGATCGCTGGCTGCGGCACGCTGCGATCTGCACCATTGCCTCCGTACTCGGCGCCTATCTCGGCTATGCCATCGGCGCCCTGCTCTACGATACGGTCGGCAAGCCGGTCCTCGCATTCTACGGGATGCAACAGGCCTTCGACGACATTGCCGCCCGCTACAATTCGCACTGGGGCACATGGGCGATCCTGATCGGCGCCGTCACTCCCTTTCCCTACAAGGTCCTCACCATATTCTCGGGCGTCACCGGCCTCAGCCTGGTCACGCTGACCGTCTTCTCGATCGTCGGCCGCGGGCTGCGCTTCTTTCTGACCGCGTGGCTGCTGTGGCGGTTCGGCCCGCCGATCCGCGCCTTCATCGAGCAGCATCTCGGCAAGCTGTTCACACTGTTCGTGATCGTTCTGATCGGCGGTTTCCTCGGGCTTCGCTATGTTCTATAGGCGGCGGTCATGAAAGCTGCAAAACCGCACTTCCTCTACTCGGCGGCGCTCGCCGCGGGCATGGCGATCACGGTCGGCACCGCCCTCGCCTTCGAGCATCTCGGCGGATTCATCCCGTGCAAGCTCTGCCTCGAGCAGCGCATCCCCTATTATGCCGGCATTCCCCTGATGCTGCTGGCGGCAGTCCTGTCCGCGACCGGGCGAACGCCGGCGCTGGTGCGACTGCTGCTCGCCGCCGGCGCGGCACTGATGTTGTGGGGCCTCGTCCTCGCTGTCTATCATTCCGGGGTCGAATGGCAATGGTGGGCCGGGCCGGACGATTGCGGCATAGGCGGCGCATCGCCGGCCGGCAGCGGCCAGGGCGTGCTCGACCTGCTCGACGAAGTGGTGCCGCCGGCCTGCGATCAGGCCGCGGGACGGTTCCTCGGCCTGTCCTTCGCCGGCTGGAACGCTCTCGCCAGCCTGGTCCTCGCCGCGATCGCCATTGCCGGTGCGCTGCACGGCGGCCGCCGGTCGAGCGGCATGCCTCAGGGCTCGAGCTCGGCGTCCCAGTAGAGGAAGTCGATCCAGCTTTCATGCAGATAATTGGGCGGGAAGCGTCGGCCCATGCGCTGAAGGTCCTGCACCGTCGGCCTGTACGGCCTTTGCAGGGGCCACATCCCCGCCTCGGCGGGAAGCAGCCCGCCCTTGCGAAGATTGCACGGCGAGCAGGCCGCCACGACGTTGTCCCATGTCGTCGCGCCGCCGCAGCGCCGGGGTACCACATGATCGAAGGTCAGGTCATGCGTGGCGCGGCAATACTGGCAGCGGAATCCGTCACGCAGGAACACGTTGAAGCGGGTGAAGGCCGGCCAGGCCGAAGGCTGGACATATTGTTTCAGCGACACCACGCTCGGCACATGCATGGTGAAGCTGGGCGAAGAAACCGTCTGCTCATATTCCGCGACAATATTGACACGGCCGAGGAAGACGGCGCGGATTGCATCCTGCCAGGACCACAGCGACAGCGGAAAATAGCTGAGGGGCCGGTAGTCCGCGTTCAGTACCAGCGCAGGCAGGCCGTTGGGAGGTACCGCGACTGTCACGAATCCGACTCCCCGAAATTCAGCGATCTCGAATATTTTACGCCTTCCCCATCGTCGATGTGAAGAAAGTTCGGGCCCGGCATGGCGATTTTCCGCAGCAATGCATGGAGGGTCAGCCCTCCGGCGCGCCATCCCTGCCGCGCAGGAAGCGGTAATAGGACCAGAACAGCCGCGCCGCGACGCTGCGCCATGGCGCCCAGTCTTCCGCCATGCGCTCGAGCTCGCGGCTCGGCGGCCGTTGCGGCAGTCCGAGACCCTGCGCCACCGCTGCCTGCAATGCCAGGTCGCCGGCAGGAAAAATATCTGCATGCCCCGCGGCGAAGAGGAGATAGCATTGCGCCGTCCACGGACCGATGCCGCTTATGGCGGTCAGCTCGGCCATGGCCGGGCCGGCTTCGGCCAGGTGCAGCCCGTCGAGATCGAGCCTGCCGTCTTCGATTGCCTCCGCGACGGCCACGAGCGTCCGCTGCTTGGGCCGCGACAAACCTGCCTGCCGGAAGACCTCATCCGGGGCGGCGAGCAAGCCGCCGGGCGTCAGCGGCTCGATCAGCCCGCGCAGCCGGGCATGCATGGCCCTGGCGCTGGCGGCAGAGACCTGCTGCGCTGCAATGATCCCGGCCAGGCTGTCGAAACCGGGGGGCGAGCGGCGCAGGGGTACTTCCCCCGCGCTCCGGCGGATCTCGCCCAGCCTCGGATCGGCGCGGCACAGTTCGGCGAGCGCCGTCTCGATGTCATCGGCCGTATCGATTCTCTGCATGGGCGACGCGAAAGCCTTGCACAAACTGCTTCACTATTCACCATTCACGGCGTAGGAGCAACGCAGCAACCAGAAAGCCATGCAGCAACCCGTCTTCCGTTTTGCGCCCAGCCCCAATGGCCTGCTCCATGCCGGACATGCCTATTCCGCGCTGGTCAACGAGCGGCTGTGCCGCGCCGCGGAAGGCAGGCTGCTGCTGCGCATCGAGGACATCGACCTTGCGCGCGCCCAGCCGGAATTCGAACGGGCCATCGTCGAGGACCTCGCATGGCTCGGCATCCGGACCGAGCCGGAATACCGGCGCCAGTCGGAGCATTACCCCGACTACGAGGCGGCGCTGACGATCCTGCGCGACGAAGGGCTGGTCTATCCGGCCTTCATGAGCCGGGGCGAGTTCCGGCGCCGCGTCGCCGACATGGAGGCTGACGGGATATCCTGGCCGCGGGATCCCGACGGGGCGCCGCACTATCCGCCCGATGACCGCGAGCTCAGTCCCGGGGAACGGCGCCGGCGCATCGAGGCCGGTGAGCCCTTTGCCTGGCGGCTCGACATGGAGGCGGCAATGCGCCTGCACCGGGATACGCCGCAATGGCACGAGAGCGGCGCCGGACCGCAAGGCGAGACCGGATTGTGCCGTGTCGATCCGCGCATCTGGGGCGACGTCATCCTGGCGCGCAAGGATGTGCCGGCCAGCTACCACCTTGCGGTGGTCGTGGACGACGCACTGCAGGGCGTCACCCAGGTCGTGCGCGGCCGCGACCTGTTCTATGCCACCGCCATCCACCGCCTGTTGCAGGATCTGCTCGGCCTGCCGGCGCCGCTCTATCACCACCACCGGCTGATTCTCGGAGCAGACGGCCGCAAGCTGTCCAAGAGCCGGGGCGACCCCTCCCTTGCCGCGCTCCGTGCCGCTGGCCTGACCCGCATGGATCTCGAGCGGATGCTCGACGCCGCACAGGACGGGATTTGACAGGACGGGATTTGACAGGCCCCGACCGTGCCCCTACATATTCGGCCAATGGCAGGGGGGCTGCCATTGATGGGATTTCACGATGCACCGAAATGGACGCAGGGCGCCTGCCGCATTGGCGGCGCCAGCCGGCGGAGAGGGGCGCTGGCATGTCGCGGCGACCAAGCCTGGCCGCGAAAGGCTCGCCTGCGAGCAGCTTGGCAACCAGGATTTCGAGGTCTTCCTGCCGCTGCTGCGCCGCACGGTCCGCGCGCGCGGACGGCTGGAGGATCGGCGCGAAGCCTATTTCCCGGGATATGTCTTCCTGCGCTTCGATCCGGACGAACCCAGCTGGCGGGCGGTGAACTCCACCCGGGGCGTGCGCCGGCTGATCATGGCAGGGGAACGTCCCCTGCCCCTGCCGCGTGGCTTCGTCGAGCAATTGCGGGCTTCCGCCAATGCCGACGGGGTCGTCGCGCCGGACCAGGAACTGTCGGCGGGCGATCGCGTGCGGATCGTGGCCGGTCCCTTTGCGGATCTCATCGGAACGCTCGAGCACATGGATCGTCGCGGTCGGCTCGCCGTGCTGATCGAGCTCCTGAACGGTCCGGTGAAGCTGACCCTCGACCGGGCGAGCCTGGTGCCGGCGGCCTGATCGTTTCTCCCCTGCAAGTCTTTCAGATCGCTCGGCTTTGCGCCCGGGCAGGCTGAAGCATCGCGCCAACGCCGCTCTGGACCGGAACGTGGAATGCTGGCAGGATGCCGGCAGGGAGACAAGAAGCCGGTCAACAGGGAGGAAACACATGCTGACGAAGCTCCTGCTCGGAGCGGCGCTCGCCGCTACCGTCTATTCCGGAGCGCATGCGCAGACTGTACGCTGGGCAGCCGCCGGCGACAGCCTGACCCTCGATCCGCATGCGCAGAACGAGGGACCGACACACACGCTCGCGCACCAGATCTACGAGCCGCTGCTGCATCGCGACATGGCGGGCAAGATCGTGCCCGCCCTGGCGACGGAGTGGAAGCCGACGGAGAATCCCGACATCTGGGAGTTCCGGCTTCGAACCGACGTCAAGTTCCATGACGGTTCCAGCTTCACCGCGGAGGATGTCGTCTTCTCGCTCCTGCGGGCCAAGCACCCGGACAGCGGCATGCGCGACCTGCTCGCCTCGGTGATCGACGTCATCGCCGTCGACGATTTCACCGTGCACGTCGTCACGGACGGGCCCAATCCGATCCTGCCGTCGAATCTCACCAACCTGTTCATCATGGACAAGCAATGGGCCGAGTCGAACGATGTGACGAAGCCGCAGAACTACAAGGCCGGCGAAGAAAACCATGCCGTGCGCAATGCCAACGGCACCGGAGCCTACCGGCTGGTGAGCCGCGAGCCGGATTCGCGCACGGTCCTGGCCGCCAACCCCGATTACTGGGGCATCGGCCAGTTCCCGCTGCATGCGAAGGAGCTGGTCTTCACGCCGATCCAGAATGCGGCCACCCGCGTCGCCGCCCTTCTTTCCGGCGAGGTCGACTTCATCCAGGACGTGCCGGTGCAGGACATCGAGCGCGTCTCGGCGACAGACGGGCTGGAAGTGCGGACCGCACCGCAGAATCGCGTCATCTTCTTCGGCCTGAACGTCGGCGACAGTGACCTTGCCAATGACGATGTCGAGGGCAAGAACCCCTTCGCGAGCCCGCTGGTGCGCAAGGCGATGAACATGGCCATCGACCGCGAGGCGATCCGGCAGGTGGTGATGCGCGGACAGTCGATTCCCGCCGGGGTCATCATGCCACCCTTCGTGCATGGGTGGACCGAGGAACTGGACGAACTGCCGGAACCCGATCTGGAACGGGCACGGGCGCTGATGGCCGAGGCCGGCTACGGCGACGGCTTCACGGTCCAGCTCGACTGCCCCAACGACCGCTACGTCAACGACGAGGGAATCTGCCAGGCGGTGGTCGGGATGTTTTCACGGATCGGCATCAAGGTGAATCTCGATGCCAAGACCAAGGCGCTGCACTTTCCGCTGATCGAGAATCTCGAGACCGATTTCTTCCTGCTCGGCTGGGGCGTGCCGACCTTCGATTCCGAATACATCTTCAACTTCCTCGTACATACGCGCACGGATACCTATGGCTCGTTCAACGCAACGCGCTACTCCAACCCGGAGCTCGACGCGAAGATCGAATCCCTGGCTTCGGAAACGGATCTCACCCTGCGCGACAAGACCATTGCCGAGATCTGGGACAAGGTCCAGGACGAGACGATCTACCTGCCGGTCCATCACCAGGTGCTGAACTGGGGCATCCGCTCCAATTACCGTTTCGACGTGCAGCCGGAGGACCAGCCGCACTTCAAGTATCTGGTGATCGAGTAACCGGGGGATGAGGCCGCCGGTGCCTCGCCTCGGCCGCCTCCGCCCTGCCATGAGGTCCCCGGCTTATAGCGGGGGCCTGTGGCCGAATCGGGCATCGCCGGGGAGGAATGCGGAATGATCGCATTCCTCATCCGGCGCCTGCTGCAGTCGATTGCCGTCCTGCTGGTGGTCGGGCTCGTCGCGTTCTCCATGTTCCGCTTCATCGGCGATCCGGTCGACAACATGCTGGGCCAGAACCGGACCATGGCCGACGTGGTCCGCCTTCGTGCCGAACTCGGGCTCGACCGGCCTTTCCCGGTGCAATATCTGCGATTCCTGCAGAGCGCGGCGTCCGGCAATTTCGGCGTCAGCTACAGGCAGGCCCGTCCGGTCGCGGATCTCATCCTCGAGCGGGCGCCGGCGACGCTCGAACTCGCCGCGGTTTCAGCCGCGTTCGCGCTGATTGCCGGCATCGGGCTCGGCATCTACACGGCGATTCGTGAACATGGATGGCTTGCACGCACGGTGATGGCGTTGTCGCTGATCGGGGTTTCCCTCCCGACATTCCTGATCGGCATCCTCCTGATCTATGTCTTCTCCGTGGAACTGGGCTGGCTCCCCTCCTTCGGCCGCGGCGACACCGTGAAGCTCGGCTTCTGGTCGACCGGCTTCCTGACCGCATCCGGCCTGAAGGCGCTCATTCTTCCCTCCATCACCCTGGGACTGTTCCAGATGACGCTGATCATGCGGCTGGTCCGGTCCGAAATGCTGGAGGTCCTGCGGCAGGACTACATACGCTTCGCCCGCGCCAGAGGCATTGCCGAGCACTCGATCCGGTTCCGCCATGCGCTGAAGAACACGCTGGTGCCGGTGATCACCGTGACGGGCCTGCAGCTCGGCGCTATCATCGCCTTTGCCATCATCACCGAGACGGTCTTCCAGTGGCCGGGCATGGGCCTGCTCTTCATCAACTCGATCCAGTTCGTGGACATTCCGGTCATGGCCGCCTACCTCATGCTGGTCTCGGTGCTGTTCGTGGTCATCAACCTCGTCGTCGACCTCCTGTACCACGCCGTCGATCCGCGCCTGGGCAGCGGCGGCACGGAGCTGCGGTCATGGAACGGCTGAGCAGGGTCTGGCAGGCGAGGCTGATGTGGTCCTTCCGCCAGTCGCCGACGGCCGTGCTTTCGCTTGTCGTCGTGCTGCTGCTGGTGGCCGGAGCCGTGCTGGCGCCCTGGATCGCGCCGCACGACCCGTTCGATCCGTCGACGCTCAACCTGATGAACGGCTTCACCCCGCCCATGCAGCCGAACCGGTTCACCGGCGAGGTCTTCTGGCTCGGCACGGACGACCAGGGGCGCGACGTCTTCTCCGCCATCCTGTTCGGCATGCGGATCTCGCTGTTCGTCGGCTTTCTCGCCGTGCTCCTCGGAATGCTGATCGGAGTCTCGCTCGGCCTAGTCGCCGGTTACGCCGGCGGCTGGATCGGCAGCGCGATCATGCGCGCCGCCGATGCCCAGCTCAGCTTTCCCTCCATCCTGATCGCCATGATGATCTTCGGCATCGCCAAGGGCTTCACGCCGGTGCATCTGCGTGACCAGATGGCGATCTGGGTACTCATCCTCGCCATCGGCCTGTCGGACTGGGTGCAGTTCGCGCGTGTCGTTCGCGGCGCGGTGCTGGTAGAAAAGAACAAGGAATATGTCCAGGCGGCCCGCCTGATCGGGCGCAGCCCGCTTGTCATCATGCTGCGACACATCCTGCCCAATGCGATGGGGCCCGTGCTGGTCATCGCGACGCTGTCGCTGGCGCTCGCCATCATTGCCGAGGCGACGCTGTCCTTCCTCGGGGTTGGCGCGCCCCCGACAAGCCCTTCGCTCGGCACCCTTATCCGGATCGGCCAGGGCTATCTCTTCTCCGGGGAATGGTGGATCCTGTTCTTTCCCGCGCTCTCGCTGCTCGCCCTCGCCCTGTCGGTGAACCTTCTCGGCGACTGGTTGCGCGACGCGCTCAACCCGCGACTGCGCTAGGCATTGCCTGCCCGCGGCAGAGCCGGAATGTGTTCCGAATCCTTGTCGGAACAACAGCCGCGTGAGCGCATAGATCTTCCATGAATCCCGTACCGGCAGTCATTTTCAGCACATCGGACCGGGACGCGACGTGGTAGCGGTTACACGCCGTTACGATAAGTGTATTGATCTGGTCTCATATATGGATCAGCTAATTCATGCGGGGCGGTAGCTTGAACTCACTCGTTGTAGTTGGTTGCAGTAGCGAGTACGGTAATGCATCGCATCCCCGCGATCCGCCAGGACACCCTCGGAACGCTTTCCAATCCGCTGAACCTGCTGCAGCGACAGCGCGTGCATCTTGCTGGCGGCATCCTCGCCGCGGTGCTGCTGCCCTGGCTGGCCCGGCATGATCTGAGCGTCCTCGAGCATCTGTCCCGGCACAGCCAGGTCAATTCGCTTGCAGGCGTCTCCATTGCCGTTCTCATCGGCTACTATCTTTTCCGTCAGCTCACCAGGCATCCCGGCATCATCACGGCGGCCTACATTCTCCCTACCTTCCTGTTCTCCTATGCCCTGGTGCTGGCGGTCTTCTTCTTCCTGCGCATCGACTATTCGCGCCTCTTCTTCGCAGTCAGCTTCGCCGGAGCGCAGATCTGGTTCCATGCGGCGCACATGGTGGCGAGCCGCGCATTGCGCCTGTCCTTCGACGTGCTGCCCTTCGGCAATGCGCGAAAGGTGCTGGAGGTGCCCGGAGTGGACTGGCGCATCGTGCGGGTCGACAGACCGCGATTCGAATCGGCGCACGGCATCGTCGCGGATCTGCGCATCAACTATGATGAACAGTGGGAGTCGCTGATCGCGGCGGCAGCGATATCGGGCGTCCCCGTCTATCACTACAAGCAGATCAAGGAGCGCCTGACCGGGCGGGTGGATATCGAGCACCTGTCGGAGAACAATTTCGGCTCTCTGGTACCCGATCTCGTCTATCTCCGGTTCAAGCGTCTGTTCGACATTGCGCTTGCCCTGCTTGCCCTGCCCCTGTTCCTGGCGGTCATGGCGATCGTGGCGCTGGTGATTCTGGTTCGCGACGGCCGCCCGGTATTCTTCATTCAGGAACGGACCGGGTATCGCGGACGCACCTTCCGGTTGTGGAAGTTCCGCACCATGCGCACCCAGACCGAGACGGGCCGGTCGGCGCTCGAGGCCAGCGTGACCAGGGAGCGGGATCCGCGCATCACGCCGACGGGGCGCTTCCTGCGCAAGACCCGACTCGACGAGATTCCCCAGATCTTCAACGTGCTGCGCGGCGACATGAGCTGGATCGGCCCCCGGCCGGAGGCGGTTCCGCTTTCGAGGCTCTACGAATCGCGGCTTCCCTTCTACCGGTACCGGCACATCGTCCGCCCGGGCATTACGGGCTGGGCGCAGGTCAATCAGGGACACGTGGCTGATGTCGACGAAGTTTTGGATAAACTTCACTACGACTTCTACTACATCAAGAATTTTTCGATCTGGCTGGACATGTTGATCGCACTTCGCACCGTCACAACAGTATTGACGGGGCATGGGGCCAGATAGTATGAGCGTCCAGACGCACGCTAAGGTTGAGTTATTTGTTAAGACTCGATTAAGCAGAATCTCATGCTTTAGATACGGAAACATTTCGTGATTGGTCTAATATTAGTAGTTCATAATATTATGAAGATTGTGGGTAATCTGGTGCACGTAAGGCGTGGCGTACCCCTGAGTGCCGGTCCCTTTGCGGGGCTGGCGGATCGGTCCGACAGTGATGGAACGGAGTAGACCCGAATGACATTTTTCAGATGGTTGGCGGTGGGGGCACTGGCAATCACATTTTCTGCATCGGCCCGGGCGGATGAGCAGGCTGGCTGCTCATGCGTGACAGTGCCGGCGGGCGCGGGCGCGATCGGCCAGGTCGCGGGCGCGGAAGGCGATGTGATGATGTCCTCGCGGGAGGGCTTCCGCCAGCCTGCCGCGGGTCAGGCATTCGGGCCGAACACGGAGTTCATCCTCGGCTGTCAGGCAGCTGCCTCCATCCGGGTCGGAAGCGATTGCAATCTGACGTTGCAGCCGGGATCGCGAGTGTCGGTCGTGCAGACGGGGAACAATGTCTGCGTGCGCACCACCGGCCCGAGCGCGCCTTGCGGCGAGGGAATGCAGAGCGGCTCACTGCAGTCGTCGAGCGGCATGCACGAAGGAAGGCCGCATTTCGGAGGTCCGGAAATCATCTTCCTCGGCACGGTGGGCCTGGGCGCAGCCGTGGCCGCCGGCCTCGGCAATGGCGACGAGCCTGCCAGTCCCTGATGCGAGCCGGAGGCGCTGCGGCGGTTCGAGGCCGCGGCGCCGATTCCGGGAGAGACCCCTCCCGGCCTGATTACCCCACGATGCGGAAGATGCGTGTGCGCATCGCGCCGTATGGCAAGGAGGCCCATGATCGATCTGCATTGCCATCTTCTTCCAGGTCTGGACGACGGGGCACGCGATCTGGACGAATCCATCGCGATGGCGCGGATGGCGCAGCAGGACGGCATTCGAGCCATTGTCTGCACGCCGCATGTAAAGCCCGGGATCTACGATAATCGCACTCCGGGGATCCAGGAGGCGATCCGCAATCTGCGGGCCGAGCTCGCCCGGCGCGAGATTGCCGTCGAGCTGTTCAGCGGCGCCGATATCCATATTGCACCGAATCTGGGCCAGCGGCTGCGCGCCGGGGAGATTCCGAGCATCGCCGGCACGCGCTACTTCCTGTTCGAGCCGCCCCATCACCTGCTCACCCCGCGGATCGGAGACCTGGTCCGGGATCTCATTCGTCAGGGCTACGTGCCAATTATTACACACCCCGAGCGACTCTCGTGGTTATCGTCCCGCTACGACACCTTCGAACAACTCCAGGATGCCGGCTGTCTCGTTCAGGTCACGGCCGGCTCGATCCTGGGCGAGTTCGGCAAGACCGCCAGATATTTCGCGGAGAGGATGATGGAAGAGGGGCGTATCGATCTGGTGGCCTCGGATGGCCACGATACCCGCGGGCGTCCGCCGCTACTGTCGCGGGCGCGTGACCATGTCGCCCGCCGGCTTGGCGAAGAGGAAGCCAAGGCGATGGTGTTGTGGCGGCCGGCCGCGATTCTCGCCAATCAGCCGGTGGCTCCGCGCCGGGAATCCCGCCGCTTCGTGATGCCCGTGCCGCAGGCGGGTGCAGGCGAAGGGTTCCTGCAACGGCTTTTCGGACGGTGAGCGGAGATGCACGAGTTTCGTAGACGGATCTCCCGGGCCGCCCTGCTTCTCGTCGCCGTGGCCGCGCTCGCGGCCTGCAATGCCAATGGCGCGGGCACAGACTCGGCGGTCACTGCCCTGACCGGCGCGAATGGGGGCGATGCCGCCGTGCCGGGCGTCAGCGAAGGCAATATCCGCGTTGTCTCGGACCTTCCGCCGCCGCCCCAGGCGGAAGGCGGCGAGCAGCGGGTCGCCGAAAACGACATTCTGGAAATCGACGTCTTCCAGGTCGACGATCTCGACCGGACGGCGCAGGTCGATCCTCGCGGCATGATCGCACTGCCGCTGATCGGCGAGGTGCGCGCGGCGGGCAAGACGGTTCGCCAGCTCGAGGACGAGATCCGCCGCCGCTACGGCGAGCGATACCTGCAGTCTCCCCAGGTCAGCGTTTTCGTGAAGGAATCGTTCGGCCAGCGAGTCACGGTCGACGGCGAGGTGCGCAAGGCGGGGATCTATCCGACGACATCGACCACGACATTGATCGACGTGCTGGCTCAGGCCGGGGGGCTCTCCGACATAGCCGACGCATCCAAGGTCTATGTCTTCCGCGACATGGGCAATGGCGAAAAGCTGGTGGCCAACTACGATGCCAGGGCCATTCGTCGCGGCAAGCGGGGCAATCCGCGCATTTATGGCGGCGACGTCGTGGTCGTGTTCGCGTCGGGGGCCCGTGTCGCGATGCGGAACCTGCGCGATGCCATGGGAATCGCGCGCAATGCAGCGTTCGTCGTGCCGTGACGTTCGCCAGCCGAAGCAGGCAGACGGCTGGCGAGCCGACCGAGTGGAAAGGCCGGGGCATGAGCCGTGCCGCGGCCGGGTACCGGAGTTGATCGATGCTTGACAGAAACGGTTCGGCCCACCTTCCGGCGGCACACGCCTCAGCGCCGGCGACGTACATGCCGCATGGCTATGGCCATGTTCCTCCCATTCCGGAAGACGAGTTGCGTTCGTTCAATCCGCTCGTCGTCATTCTGTATGTCCTGCGCTATCGCTGGCTTATCGCGGTCCTGCTGGTTACCGGCCTGGCGGCCGGCGTGGTCGTGACCTGGATGCAGACCCCCCAGTACCGGGCCACCGCGCGCCTGGAGATCATGGCGCCGTCGGCCAAGGTCTTCGAGGATCTCCAGGTGGTGAGCGAGACCACGGACATCCGCACCCACCTGACGGCCGCGGAAAAGCTGAAGAGTCATGCCCTGGCCCAGCGGGTCGTGTTCGAGCTCGGACTTGCCGACGAGCCGGAGTTCCTCTTTCCGAACCCGGATTTCGGCATTTCCAACCTGATTGCCCGCGCCTTCGGGCGCATCTTCAGCCAGGACCTGAACGACTATACTCCGGAGCAGCGCGAAGCGATCGCCATCGGCCATGTCCGCAGGGGCCTCTCCATCGAAGCGATCCGCAATACCAACCTGATCGCCATCCACTACAGCAGCCAGAAACCGGAATTTGCGCAGGCCGTGGCGAACCAGATCGCCCGCAGCTTCATCGATCAGCGGGTTGACCAGACCACGGCCACGTCCAACCTGGCGCGTCAGTTCATCCAGGAACAGGTAGCCCAGGTGAAGGAAAAGCTCCAGGCATCCGAAAAGGAACTGGTGGAATATGCAAAGCAGGAAGGGATCACCACGACCGGCGAGGAAACCTCGCTGATCGCCTCCAACATCCAGTCGATCAACGATGCGCTCAGCAAGGCCATGCAGGAGCGGCTGGAGTTCGGCCGCTACGTGAAGCTCATCCAGGAAGGAAAGTCGGCAAGCCTGCCGATGGTGATCGACAGCGAAGGCCTGCAGAACATGCGCGAGAAGCTGGCCGACCTGCAGGCCGAGTATCAGCAGAAGCTGATGATCTACAAGCCGGAATTCCCGGAAATGCAGACATTGCGGGCCCGCATCCTCGAATCGCAGCGTCAGATCGACCAGGCTGTGGCGGCCGTGGCAGACTCCATCGTGACCCGCTACAGCGAGGCGCAGGTGAAAGAGGCGGATCTTCGCGCCAAGCTAGGTGAGCTGGAGAAGGAACTGGCCGCCTATCAGGACAAGAACATCCAGTACACCATCCTGAAGCGCGAGGTGGATTCGAACCGCGCCCAGTATGACAGCCTGATCGCCAAGCTGAACGAGGTCGGCGTCGGTTCCGAGCTGCGAAGCTCGAACGCAACCATTGTCGATCAGGCCCTGCTTCCGGGCCAGCCCTATTCGCCCCGGCTGATCGTCAATCTTGGCATGGCGATAGCTCTGGCGCTCGCCCTCGCGGCAGTCATCATCTACATTCTCGAGCTGCTCAACAATACATTCTCCAACCCGGAGCAGATCGAGTCCGATCTGAAACTGCCGGTCCTCGGAATATTGCCCAAGCATGACGGACCGGAGCTGATGGAGGAGCTGTCCAACCAGCAATCGGTGCTCTCGGAGGCGTACCGGTCGCTGCGAACGGCGCTGCAGTTCACCGGGACGGACGGTGCACCGGCGACCCTGCTCGTCACCAGTCCCGAGCCCGGGGAAGGCAAGTCGACGACGGCGTTCAAGCTCGGCATCGACTTCGCAGCGCTGGGCGCCAATGTCCTGATCATCGACGCCGACATGCGCAAGCCAAACATGCACCGGCTTTTCGGCGTGGCCAATACGCTGGGACTTTCCAACGTACTGACCAATACGATGCGGCCGGAAGACAAGCATCTGATCTTCCGCAAGACGACATACCCGAACCTGACGGTGATGTGCGCCGGCACGATTCCGCCCAATCCCGCCGATCTGCTGTCATCGGCCAAGATGGGAATGATCATCAATGCCTGCTCGGGCCGATTCGACATGATCATCTTCGACGGTCCGCCCATTGTCGGTCTTGCCGACGCACCGATCCTGTCGCGGCTGGTCGAGACGACGCTGCTGGTGGTCTCGGCGGGGCACGTGACGCGCAAGTCGGCGGCCAACGCCCTGAAACGGCTCCAGGCCGCCGGCGGCGTCATTGTCGGCGCGGCACTCACCAAGTTCGAGGTAAACAAGTTCGAATACAACTATGCTTACCGATATATGAACGAACAATACTACACTTACGGTGCTGAGACACCTCAGTTGACCGGAAACAAACGGGAACCTTCCGGAGATGAAGGAGCGAAGTCGCTTATCAAGTCAATTGCTTCTCATATGCGCGACCTCTCTCAGCGTACTGCTCGTACTCTGTACCGGAATCAGTAATCTTCTCGCACAGCGGGCACCGGATCTGGCGCTGGCGGTCAATCCCTTCCACGCCGAAGCCCGCCTTCAGCGAATCGTCTCGAGGCTTGCCCGTTCCGGAGACCCGGCAGAGATCCGCAGGGAGGCAGAGCGGCAGGTCGCGCTCGCGCCGGCCGATGCCCGAGGCTACAGTCTGCTTGCCGAAGTCCATTATCGCTCCGGCGACACCGACCTGGCGCGGGAACTGTTCGCGACTGCACTCGATCGTGCAAAGACCGAGATCCACGCCCTGAAGCGCAGCATCGAGTTTCTCGCGCGCCAGGGCGACTTTGCCGAAGTCATGGAACAGGTCGACTTGATCGCTCGACGCTGGCCGGATCATTTTCCGGCAATCGCACCGCATCTTGCCGTCCTGCTGCAGGACCCGGCGGCCTATGGCAGGACGCTCGAGCTATTGCGCGACTCGCCGCCCTGGGCGGGAGAATTCTTTCGTGCGCTGAGCAATGACGAGAACGGGCTCGACTTTGCCTACAGGCTGCAGGTGGATCTGAGCCGGCAGGACGGACAGTCCCTGCCGCTCGAAGCCGAGAATACCATGCGCGCGCTCATTCGCGTGAAGCAATACGATCTTGCCTACCGGCTGTTCCTGTTCACCCAGACCGAGGCAGACAAGGAGCTGGCGGGCTATGTATTCAACGGCGACTTCGCCGCCAGGCCGGGCCGCCGCCCGTTCGACTGGCAGATCCGCGACAATGCGTCGGCTGAAGCTCACTGGGCCGCTGGCGAGGATGGAGGACATGTGCGCATCCGGTTTCTCGGCAAGCCGGTCAGGACCGTCGGCGTTTCACAAACGCTCCATCTTCCATCCGGACGCTACGCGCTGATGCTGGAGTATAGTGCCGCCGGCCTCGAGATCCCTCGCGGGCTATTCCTGCGCTTGCGGTGCCAGTCTGCTCCGCGGGAGGCAGCGCGGATCGTGATTCCCGAGGAACGCGCGGTTCGACAGCGGCTCGCCGTCGAGTTCGAGGTCGATCCCGATGACTGCTCCTTCTACATTCTCGCCGTGGAGACGGCTCTGATCGCCGACAGTTTCCTGTATGCCTATCGCGGAACGGTCACCCTGCATGGCGTCCATATCGAGCGGATCGAGTCATGACAACGGGCCGGTTCGCCGCGATCGACAAGTATCTGCTCGGCAGCGCCCTGCTGCTGGCGATCGTCTTCGGGGGCAATTCGGCCCCGTCCTACTGGATCGATCAGGCGATTCAGCTGGTCATGATCGTGGCTGCCGCACTGGTCATCTGGCGCAATCCCGGCCGGCTGCCCGACCCGCGGCTGCTGACGCTGATCTGTGCCGTCGTGCTTGCCGTTTCGCTGCAGCTGGTGCCGTTGCCGTCAGCGCTGATCGATCCGCTGCAGAATATTGTGCAGCGGGTGGATCCGTCGCTGGCGCCTGCCCCGGCGTTCCGCCCGCTGAGCCTCGGCATCGGCCGGACGCTGGAAGCTCTCGGTTGGGTATTTGCGTGCGGACTGTTCACCCTGGCCGCATCCATGATTGATTTCCGCCAGGCGCATGAGCTGGTGCCAATTTTCCTGATCGGCGTCCTGTTCCATCTCGTGGCCGCGTTGCTGCAATATTCTGCGGCCGGCACTGGCCGTGCCGCGGATGGTTTTCTGGGCTATCGCGTCGCAGCCGGCCTCTTCGCCAACAGCAACCATTTCTCGGCGCTCGCCTTCATTTCCATTCCGCCCGCCTTCGCCTATTTCTACGATCGTCGCCGATTATCCTGGTTTCTTGCCTATCTGACGGTCACGCTGCTCATCCTGCTCGCGGCAGGTTCGCGCGCTGGCGTTCTCATCGGGCTGGCAATCACCCTGCTCAGCGGGCTGATCCTGTTCCGGCGCAGGGTCTTCGGCACGCTCACCCTGCTCTCCGTGGCGGCGATCGCCGGCGTGTTCGCCCTCGGCGTCTGGGCGCGGATTGCCAATGAAGGTCTGGGTAGCGCCAGCCGCAGCACCTTTGCCGCAACGACATTGCGCGGCCTCCTGGACAATCTGCCATTCGGCATTGGCTATGGCGGCTTTGTCCATGCCTATCCTGCCTATGAGCGGGCGCAGGACGTCTTTCACACCTATGTCAACCATGCTCACAATGACTTCCTCGAACTGGTTTTCGAGGGTGGGATCCCGGCTACATTGCTGATCGCCGCCGCCGTCGCCCTGCTGGCACGCAGGACGGTGGAAACACTACGGTGGCCCCTGCACTTTGCCTGCGCACTGTCTCTCGGATTTCTGCTGGTGCATTCGGCGGTCGACTACCCGCTGCGCTCCCTCGCCATTTCGGCCTCATTCAGCCTGATGACCGCAATCCTGTTCCATCGCGGACCGGCTGATCCGGGCCACACCGCCCGTCCGCGCGGCGAGCGCCGGCGGCGGCGAAGCTCCCGCGCCGGGGCTGCAGCTTCCGCTCCATCCGCCGGCTCCACCATAGCAGATAGTAACGCCCGATCCGCAGCAACGGCACCACGCCGTCCCGCTCGACAGAGCGCAATGTCCCATAGGTCTTGATCTTCAGCGTCCCGAACGGGAGCCGCACGCGAAGGGAATACATCGCCCAAGCCCTCACCAACTTGCAGAATCGGCTGACTGGGCTTCTACCCCGCTACGTCGAGGCGCTGGCGTAATAAATGTTACAAAGTGCCTGGATGCGGACGCGTTCCTGCCAACATCCGGTTCAGATCATCCAGGTCGACGACGGCAATCCGGACGATGGTGCGGTAGAACTCGTCGAGCGACCGCACCCGGGATTTCACGAACAGCACGACACGGCGCAATTCGGCTTCGCTGGTGATGATGGGTCGGCGCATGGGCTACTCCGGGGTTTTCCCGGGAGTAGCGCCAGCATGGTGAAAATTCGCTTAAGAGCCGCGAACCACGATCAGGCACGCGCCTCCCGATAGGCGGCGGCCATATCGGTGAAGCGACGGAACAAATGGTGGGCATCGCGCGGGCCCGGCGATGCTTCAGGATGATGCTGGACAGAGAAGACCGGTCTTCCCGCGAGGGCGATGCCGCAATTCGTGCCGTCGAACAGGGATATGTGCGTTTCCACCACACCTTCGGGCAGGCTGTCCCGGTCGACCGTGAACCCGTGATTCATGGACACGATCTCGACCTTTCCGGTCGAATGATCCTTGACCGGATGATTGGCGCCATGATGTCCCTGATGCATCTTCACGGTGCGCGCTCCGAGCGCCAGCGCCAGGATCTGGTGCCCGAGGCAGACGCCGAAGATCGGCACGCCGCTCTGCAGCAGCTCCTTCACCATCGGCACCGCATAGACCCCGGTGGCGGCGGGGTCTCCCGGACCGTTGGAAAGAAACACCCCATCCGGGTCGAGGGCGAGGATATCCGCGGCCGTCGACGTGGCAGGCACCACGGTCACCCTTGCGCCGAGCGAAGTCATCTCGCGCAACATGTTGCGTTTGATCCCGTAGTCGACGGCGACGACATGCATGCGAGCCGACTCGTCGTCAACTTCCGCATAGCCCTCGTTCCACCGCCAGATACCTTCCTTCCAGCGCAGCGACTGCCCGGATGTCACCACCGCCGCAAGGTCGGCACCGACCAGTCCCGGCCACCCGGCGGCACGGCGCTTCAAGTCGTCGAGATCGAAATTTCCGGCGGGGTCATGCGCGATGACCGCATTGGCGACACCCTGCTCGCGGATCAGCGCGGTCAGCGCCCGCGTGTCGATACCGCACATGGCGATGATGCCGCGTTTCTGCAGCCATTTCCCAAGATCCTCGGCGGAACGGTAATTGGACGGAGAAGTGATGTCGGCCTTGAAGATCGCGCCGACCGCACCGGTGCGGGCCGCCGGATTGAGATCCTCGATATCCTCGTCGTTGATGCCGGTATTGCCGATATGGGGAAAGGTGAAGGTCACGATCTGGCCGGTATAGGACGGATCCGTCAGGATTTCCTGGTAACCGGTGAGCGCAGTGTTGAAGCATACCTCCGCCTCGATGGCGCCGGTTGCGCCGAGGCCCCTGCCCTCGATCACCGTGCCATCCGCCAGCACCAGCACCGCCGTTGCCCGCTCTTCTTCCCACGGCGCCGCGAGGGTCTCATTGTCTGTCATGTTCATATCCAGGGCCTCCGGCCGCACTTGATCCGTTCGGGATCAGGCTCCATATAGGAACGCGCGCGATCTATAGCGAGGCCATTTGTGCCCCGCAAGCATTTCGCCGGCAGCAGTGCCGCGGGTGCGCGCCATCGTGAAGACCAGGAGTTTCCGCCATGCGTGAGCAGATCGCAGAGGCCATGAAGTCGGCTCTCCGCACCCAGGACAAGTTGCGCCTGTCGACGCTGCGGCTCATTCAGGCCGCGATCAAGGACCGTGACATCGCCCAGCGCGGCGCCGGAAAGGACCCGGTCACTCCGGCCGAAATCGCCGAGATTCTCGCCCGCATGATCCGCCAGCGCCAGGAGTCGGCCCGGCAATACGAGGAGGGCGGGCGTCCCGAGCTCGCCGAGCGCGAGCGCGCCGAGATCGCGATCATCGAGCAGTTCCTCCCCCGCCAGCTCGCGGAGGACGAGATTCGCCAGGTATGCGCCGAGGCGGTCCAGGAGGCCGGCGCCTCCGGCCTGCGCGACATGGGCAAGTGCATGGCCGTCCTGAAGGAAAGATATGCCGGACGCATGGACTTTTCCCGGGCATCGGGAATCGTCCGCGAAATGCTGAGCTGAGATCGTGATTCGCGGGGCGCGGACCGAAGGCCGCCGGGACCTGCAGGGGCCGCAAGACGATCGCCCCGGCAGTCTCTCCGGCCCGGCGCTGCGCCCCACGAAACACGAATCATGCGCATCGAGCCCAGCCCATGCGATTTCCCGATTCATTCCTTGACGAAATCCGGGCGCGCCTGCCGATCTCGACGGTGATCGGCGAGCGTGTGACATGGGACCGGCGCAGGACGAATGCGAACCGCGGCGACTGGTGGGCCTGCTGTCCGTTTCATGGCGAGAAGTCGCCGTCCTTCCATTGCGAGGATGGGAAGGGCCGCTATCATTGTTTCGGTTGCGGTGCCTCCGGCGATCATTTCAGCTTCCTGACCGAACTGGACGGCATCGGTTTTTCCGAGGCCGTGGAACGGCTGGCTGCCATGGCCGGCCTTCCCTTGCCGCAGCGCGACCCCGGGGCGGAGAAGCGCGCCTCGATGCGTGCGAGCCTGTACGAGGTGATGGAGCTCGCGGCACGGTATTTTGCCGACCGTCTGCAATCGGCCGAGGGCGCAGCAGCGCGGGCCTATCTGCGCGAGCGCCGCATCCTGTCCGCCACGCAGCAGCAGTTCCGGCTTGGTTATGCTCCCGGAGGCCGCAATCAGCTGCGGGAGCATCTCGTCAGCCGCAAGGTGAGCCTTGAGTCCATGGCTGCCTGCGGACTGGTTGCGACGGGACCGGACATTGCCGTGCCCTATGACCGTTTCAGGGACCGCATCATCTTTCCGATCCGCGATGGCCGCGAACAGGTGATTGCATTCGGCGGGCGGGCGATGGACCGCGGCGTTGCCGCCAAATATCTGAACTCGCCGGAGACCGAGCTCTTCCACAAGGGCGAGGTACTGTACAATCTTGCCGCGGCGCGCAAGGCTGCCGGAAGGGGCGGCTCGCTGATCCTCGTCGAAGGCTACATGGATGTGATCGCCCTCGCCCAGGCGGGTATCGGCGAGGCCGTGGCACCGCTCGGCACCGCATTGACCGCTGAGCAGCTCACGCTGCTGTGGCAGGCCTGCGACGAACCCATACTCTGCTTCGATGGCGACGCGGCGGGCATGAAGGCGGCCTGGCGGGCGGCGGAACTCGCCCTGCCGCTGGTGCGCCCCGGCAAGTCGCTGCGCTTCGCCCTGCTGCCGGAAAATCGCGATCCGGACGACCTGGTGCGCGAAGAGGGAGGCGATGCCATGCGCAAGGTGCTGGCGGGCGCCCGTCCTCTTGCCGACATGTTATGGTCGCACCAGATCTCCGCTGGCTCCGTGGAGACTCCGGAGCGCCGTGCCGCCCTGGAGCGCTCGGTGCAGCAGATGGTGCGGACAATCCGCGATGACGAGGTTCGCCGCCATTACGAGCGCGAAATGCGCGAGCGGCTCCAGGCTCATTTCGGTCCCATACCCAGCCGCACATCCCGGCAGAGGGGCCCGGCCCGGCCCGGCCGGCTGACAGCCTCGGAGAGCCTGGTCCGGTCCGTGCTCGGTCCCGGGCTGCCGGCGCGCGAGTGCGCCCTGATCGCAACCCTCATCCATCACCCGGCCCTGATCGACGAGTTTTTCGAGGAGATCGGCCGGATCGAGCCCGGGGCGCGTGAACTGGACGAACTTCTGCGCGCGGTCCTGGAGGCGGTTGCCACCGGTGAGTCCGGTAGTCCCGACGCCGTCCGCGCTGTCATCGGCCGCATGGGTCTCGGTCCGACACTTGAGCGGGTGCTGGAGACGGTGCGGCGCATGCGAGCCTGGCCGGCGCTCGAATCGGCGGCGCTGCCGGATGCGCGCGACGCCTTTGCCCAGGCGCTGCACTTGCACCGCGCCGCGGGAGCGCTACATAAGGAACTCAAGGAAGCAGAAATCGCCCTCGCCGAGGATCCGACCGAGGAAAATTATCGTCGCCTGCTCGATGTTCAGGCCCAGATCCGCGCCGCACAGGCGACGGAAGCCATCATTGAGGGCTTCGGATCCTCGTCCGGACGCGGCGGTCACGGATGACGTTGATTCTTCGGTTAGAAAGGCGTGGCGGCTTGACGTGAACGCATTTAGACGGAATCACGTCAATTGGCGGATGAGACGAATGCGGATCCCCGGGGCAGCGGGCATGCAAGTGCCACCAGATTCGCAGTAGCGGGATGCTGGACAGGCGATGCCGTATTGCGGCCGCCGGTTGGAGAAATGGAAGGCATGACAACGAAAGCCAAGGAAAAGGACGAGGTCGATACCGAGCGCGAAGCGGCAACGGACGGCCCGCTTCTCGACCTTAACGACGACGCTGTCAAGAAGATGATCAAGGCCGCCAAGAAGCGCGGCTATGTGACGATGGACGATCTGAACGCTGTCCTGCCGTCCGAGGAAGTCACGTCGGAGCAGATCGAGGACACGATGGCCATGCTTTCCGACATGGGCATCAATGT
>CAYLSN010000005.1:0-30511 GCA_964386015.1 uncultured Rhizobiaceae bacterium
AGGCAGCCGCGGCGGCGCTCCTTTCCCTGCCGGCAACCGAAGCCGGCGATGGCGGCGTCGTGGCGCTCGCGCAGGAGCTGCGGGAGCTGGAGGGACTGGCGCGGCAGTCGGAGGAGCGCAATTCCCGCACTTTCGAGGCGGTGCACGATACGCTGCTGACGATCATGGACCGGCTGGCTGGCCTGGAGGGGGGAGATCAGGGCAGAAAAGTTCCCGAGGGAAAGGACTGGACGCTGGAGCCCATTGTCGACGACCTCACGGTAGTTGCCGGCACCGGGGACAAGCCGCAGCACCGGCCGGACGCTCCCGTCGCGGGCGGGCTCGATCTGATCGCGGCGGCGCGGCGCGCCGTCCGTGCGGCCAGCGAGCAATCCCCTGCCTCGGGCACAGGACGCCCCTCCCGGTATCGGGCAGCGGCGCTTGCGGTGGCGCTGGTGTCTGCTGGCATCATCGCCGGCTATGCGCCCGCCCGGAAGCTTTTCGACAATCACCTGCCGACGGTGACGGCGGTGCCGGACCAGGGTCTGCTGCTCGCCGAGGTGCCGGAAGGGTCCGCTGCGACAAGCCTGCTTCCGTCACCCGCCTCCGCGCCGGCGACCCTTGCGCATGCGGCCGGCATGCAGCCGCTCGAGGAAGCTGTGGCCCGGCAGGATCCGCGAGCGCTGTTCGCCATGGGCCTCAATCATGCCGAGGGGCGTGCCAGCGGGCCGGACCTCGAAGAAGCCGCACGCTGGTTCGAGCGTGCGGCCGAGCGCGGCTACGCACCGGCGCAGTACCGGCTGGCATCGCTGCTGGAAAAGGGGCTGTACGGCCCGCGGGACATCGGCCGGGCCGTCGACCTGTACATGCAGGCGGCGAAGCGGGGCAGCGCGAGCGCCATGCACAATCTCGGCGTGCTGTTCGCGACCGGCACAGAGGGACGCCCGGACCATTCGGCCGCGGCGCACTGGTTCCTGGAGGCGGCGAAACACGGCGTCACGGACAGCCAGTATAATTTCGCCATTCTGCTCGCGAAGGGACTCGGGGTGGAGCAGGATCTGGTCGAAGCCTGCAAGTGGTTCGCGATCGCCGCCCGCTCCGGAGATGCCGAGGCGCAGCGCCGGCTGGACGAGCTCGCGGCATCCATGCCGCCCGAGGATGTCGAGAAGGCCCGGCAAATGGCCGGGCAGTGGCGGGCCCTGCCGCTGGACCCGCGCGCGAATGCGCTCGACCTGCCGAAGGACTGGCGGATCTACGGAACGGAATATGGCAGGGTGTCGATGCAGCGCCTGCTCAGCAAGCAGACGATGGCCGCGGCGGAGGACGCCGATGGTCTCCTGGCGTACAATCCGGAAACCGGCAATCGTCACCAGCAACCGTTCCGGGCCCTGCTCGCCGGAGAGTAGCGGCGCCCGCCGGGATGTTCCCACGCACTCCCGGCGAACGGTTTGACAGACGCCCGGTTCTGAGCAAGAGAGGATTAAAGTCTTTCTTGTATAACAGGAAGGGATAGACGGCTGGCCTGAGGAGGACAGCCGTGAGATTCAACGTATCCAAGCGCGGCAGCGCTAGAACGAGTGGCCGGGTGGGAATCTATCTGCCGATCGCCGAGTTGTCGGTCAACATGCTGGTCCTCCTGGCCATGGGAGGCGCAGTCGGCTTCTTGTCCGGCATGTTCGGCGTCGGCGGGGGATTCCTGATCACGCCGCTTCTGATCTTCTACAACATTCCTCCGGCGATCGCGGTCGCCACCGGCGCAAATCAGGTGGTCGCCTCGTCCCTGTCCGGAGCGCTGTTCCACCTCAAGCGCGGCTCCCTGGACTTCAAGCTCGGCACGCTGCTGCTTGCCGGCGGCCTCGTCGGCTCTTCCACGGGCGCCTATGTCTTCGCCATCCTGCGCAGCCTCGGACAGCTCGATCTCATCATCTCGCTGCTCTATGTCGTTCTGCTCGGCACTGTCGGCGGCCTGATGCTGGTGGAAAGCGGCCGCGCCCTGCGCCGGGCCCGGCAAGGCAAGCCGGCAAGCCTGCGCAAGTCCGGCCAGCACAACTGGATTCATCGGCTGCCGCTGAAGATGCGCTTCCGCGCCTCGAAGCTCTATGTCAGCGTCATCCCGGTACTGGGGATCGGCTTCTTCATCGGCTTTCTCGCATCGATCATGGGCGTGGGCGGCGGTTTCATCATGGTGCCGGCCCTGATCTATCTGCTGCGCGTTCCGACCAATGTCGTTATCGGTACCTCGCTGTTCCAGATCATCTTCGTCGCCGCCTATACGACGCTGGTACACGCCACCGCCAACCAGACCGTCGACATCGTTCTGGCCGTTCTGCTGATGCTGGGCGGCGTGGTCGGGGCCCAGTACGGCGCCAAGGTGGGGCAGAAGCTGCGCGGCGAGCAATTGCGCGCATTGCTGGCGCTGCTGGTGCTGGCCGTCGCCCTGCGGCTGGGCTTCAACCTGTTCGTCGCACCCGACAGCATCTACACGCTCGCGGTCGAGGAGGGCATCTGAATGTCTCCCCGGCTGCATCTGCCCGACGTTCCCTCCGCGCGCATCGCCGGAATCCTGCTGTTTGCGGCCTGCCTGCTTGCCCAACTGCCGGCACAGGCGCAGGAGCAGCGCGAGCGCATCGAGATCGGGCTTTCGACCGAGCGCATCGCCATCACGTCGGAATTTACCGGCGCCGATCTGACCATCTTCGGCGCGCTGGACAATGCTGACCCATTGGTCATGTTCCAGGGGCGCTACGACATTGTCGTCACCCTGCAGGGGCCGCCGCGCAAGACGGTCGTGCGCAGAAAGGAACGCGTGCTCGGCATGTGGGTCAATGTCGAGTCGAAGACCTTCGAAAACGTTCCGGAATCCTATTCGATGGCCACGACCCGGGCGACCCAGGACATTGCCGGCGATGAAGTCTTCCGCAGCCTGGCTCTCGGGCCGTCAGCGCTTCGCTTCCGGGCCGTAGAGTCCGACGACGACCCTGACCGCCTGGCGCAATTCGCCGCGGCCCTGCGCGAGCAGAAACAGATTCTCGGCCTGTACACGGAACGGGTCGGCGGCGTGCAGTTCCTGTCGCAGACGCTGTTCCGCGCCACGGTGCCGCTGGCGCCGGACGTGCCGGTCGGGACGCACAGGGCCCGCGCCTATCTCTTCAAGAATGGCGAATTCATCCACGAGACTTCCGCAACCCTCATCATCTACAAGGCGGGGCTGGAAGAGAAGATTCACTATGTCGCCCATGCCTACAGCTTCCTCTACGGCATTGGCGCGGTTCTCCTTGCCATGCTGATCGGCTGGCTCGGCCGGGTACTGTTCCGCAGGGACTGATTCCGCACCGGACGGCATCCGCCCTCCAATTGCGTCGCAATGTTCGCGGACATCCGAACCAATCGCTGAACAAGCGTGGGGACCTGGCGGCGCTACCGCTCCTCGATCAGCCCGATCAGCCGGGTGATCCGGTCTTCATCCAGTTCGCCGATGCGGCGGGCGAGCAGATTGGCGAGTTCCGTCGCTTTCGGCGACAGCATCTCCGTGTCGATGGTGACCCGCGGATGCGACAGCATCGCCAGACGCTGCAGCTGGTCAGCCTCGTCCCAGATGATGTTGAGATAACCGATGATCTTCTGCAGTAACGCCCAGCTCGGCATGCCGCGGCGGCCGTGTTCGAGCGCCGACAGATAGGCGGGACTGACGCCGATGGCTGCCGCCATCTGCTTCTGGGTGATGCCGCGCAATCGGCGCAGCCGCCGCATTTCCTCGCCGAACGGTGTCATCGTGCCTGCCGCCTCAGCTTGACATAGATTGCGCCGTCGCCGCCATGTGAACGTCCGGCGGTGTCGAAGCTGCTGACAAGGCTGGCAAAGGGCGGTGTCGCCAGCCAATGCGGCACGACGGTACGCAGCACGCCGCTTCCGGCGGCGGTGCCCTTTCCGGTAATGACGAGGACATGGCGGAGCCGTCGCGCATGGGCATCGCGGAGAAAGGCGAGCAGGGCGCCATGCGCCCGCTCCTGCGTCATGTCGTGCAAATCGATGGAGGCGTCGATGCCGATGCGGCCGCGGCTCAGCTTCCTGCGCGTCATCCTGTCGATGGTGGATGGCCGGGGCGGCCCATCCGTCGTGCGGACCTGCGAGGTGCGGGGGACCGGCGGCGGGACGGGCCAGCCGCGCGGCGTCTCCGGCGCAGCCGCGTCCTCCGGGTCGGACTCCGGCTGCCGCCCGGGCAGGGGCCGAACGGTGCGGGCGACCGTGGACCATAGCCGCCGGTCTTCCTCTGTCAGCCGGCGCCGGCGGGTCCCGCTCATCCTTCCGTCCCTTCCGCGGCTGGCCACAGGCAATAGAAACTGGCCGGATGCCTGATTACCCCGGCAATCTCGCCGGCGGCATGGCCGGAGCCGATGAAGAGATCGCCGCGGGCCGGTCCGACGATCGCCGAACCGGTGTCCTGCGCGATCATTAGCCGCCGGAACGGCGAGCCATCGACGACGTCGAGCGTGGGCGCGTCGAGATAGAACGGCGTCGAGAATGTGTACAGCAGCCGGTCCACCGCCAGCGACCGCCCGGGCGCCAGCGGCACCTTGGCGGCGGCAATCGGCCCGAGACCCGGATCCTCGACCGGCGCCTCGCGGAAGAAGATGAAGGAACGGTTGCGCCACAGGATCTCGTCTGCCCGCTCGGGATGCCGCACCAGCCAGGCGCGGATCGACTGCATGGTCACTTGCTCCGGGGCAATCTCGCCCATCGCGGCCAGCACCCGGCCGATGCCGGTAAAGGGATGGCCCGACTTGGCGGCATAGGTGATGCGCCGGATCGTTCCATCCGGCAGCCGCAATCGTGCCGCGCCCTGTACATGGATGAAGAACAGGTCGACGCGGTCGCGCAACCACGCCAGTTCCAGCCCTCGCCCGGCAAGCGCGCCTCTCTCGATGGCCTGGCGATCCGGATAGTACTGGATCCTGCCGTCCGTGCCGCGGCGGCCGAAGCGGAATTCCGGGTCCCAGCCTGCCGGCCGGTTGTCGTCGTCGATCTCGACCAGGTCGTCCGGGCGGCGATAGACCGGGAAGCGGAACTCTCCGGTGCGGACCGGAGAAGCATCCGCCTCGGGTTCATAATAGCCGGTGACGAAGCCGTCGCCGCAGATCCGCATCGGCCGGAAGTGCCGCTCGAAGAATTGACGCGCCCCTTCGGCGCTGACGCGGCCAGGCGCCGAAGCGCTGGCCAGCGCCGGCGACAACGCGGCGAAGGATGGCCCGAAACTGCCGGTCCGGTAAGGTCTGGAGGCGGCATGCGCCGCTGAACGGCGGAAAGCTTCGAAGGCGGCAAGGTGATCGTCCTGCACCCAACCCGGAAGATCCTCGTAGCTGCAGGGCTCGAAGGCCGCATTCGCCGTCATGCGGCAATCTCAGTCTTCGGCTTCGGTCGCGATCAGCTTCCAGTTCGGATCGCGCGAACGCGTATCGCGGGCGAAGGTCCACACATCCTTCACCTCTGCCACGGTCTCCGGATCGCCCTCGATGACCTCGCCGGACTTGTTCAGCGTCGCCGAGATGAGTTCGCTGACGATGCGGACCGTGATCTGGGCCTCGCTGCCCTTGAGCACGGCATTGATGATATCTGCGCGGGATATGCCGACAAAAGAGGACTGCACGCGTTCGGAGCGTTGTTCCCTCGCGGTGATGGCTTCATCGAAGCCCTGGTAGACCTCCTTCGACAGCAGATTCTTCAGGGCCTTGCGATCGCCGTCGGCATAGGCCATGACGATCATCTCGTAGGCGAGGCGGGCTCCCTCGATAAACCCCTCCACGGTAAAGGAGGGATCGGCGTCGCGGATCGCCCTCAGACCGGCATTCAGAGGTGTGCCAGGCTGGGCATACCGGTCGAGATCGGCATAGCGTTCAGGTTCGTCCTCTCCCTTGCGGCGGATCCGTTTCGGCAATGCGACAATATTGTCGCGCGCACCTTCCTCCGCGCCGGACAGGCGCTCGCGCGCGGTGTAGGGATCGAAGGGACGCCTCTCATTGCCTGTGCGACGCCCGAGAACGCTGCGCAGCTGGTAAAAGATGATCACGGCGGCTACGAGAAAGAAGATCGTGCCGAAATCCAGGAAGTCCATAGGTGCAACCAATCTGTAACTTCGTCGGCGGGCGGCGGGGCGTATCCGGGAAGGATGCAACCCCTGCACCGAATCCTCTGCCGATGCCGACGACCGCCGACGGTCCGGGCGACATCCGCCAGATCAAGATATAGATCGCAATCGCCCATCATTCAAATGCCATCGAACAGTTCCTATCTACCATCAATGCGCCCTTGAGGCGTTTTGCAGCCGAACCATCGCGAAAGTGACGAATTTGCGCGTTCCCTGGCCTCTCCTCCTGCTCCTGCTGCCGGCCGCCGAGATTGCCGGGTTCATCGTGGTCGGCCAGAAAATCGGCGTACTGGCGACCCTGGCGCTGATCCTCGCCACCTCCGTACTCGGACTGGTGCTCCTTCGCATCCAGGGCTTCGGCATTCTGTCACGCATAAGGGAGGAATCCGAACGGGGAATCGTGCCCGGCCGCGAGATGATCCATGCCGCAATGGTCATGGTCGCAGGCTTCCTCCTGCTTCTGCCCGGCTTCCTCACGGACCTGATCGGCTTGCTGCTCTTTCTCCCATTCGTGCGCGATTTCGGCTGGCGCATGCTGCGCGCGAAGTTCGCCCCGGTTGCGGGCAACGCGACCCGCCCGGCGCCGGTCATCGATCTCGACAGGGACGAGTATGGAAGCGCGCCGCGACCCGATTCGCCCTGGCGGGAGGATCAAGGCCGTTGAGCCTTGTCTCGCGCGGCATCGCATGCTAGCAGCGCGCATGCGCGATTGGGCCGGTCCGGTCCGCAACAGGGGAATGTCACATGGCGAATTCGACGAATGACAGCACTGACGGCAAGGCCGACTCCGCCCAGCAGCCGCCGCAGCTGCGTGTGCTGGCGCAATATGTGAAGGACCTTTCCTTCGAGAATCCCGGTGCGCCGACCTCGCTGCAGAACCAGACCAAGCCTCCGGCGATCAACATCAATGTCAATGTGAATGCCAATCCCCTGCCGCAGTCGAATTATGACGTGGTGCTGACTCTCAATGCCCGCGCCGAAGTCGACGGCAAGGTGCTGTTCAATCTCGAACTGCTCTATGGCGGCGTCTTCCACGTGTCCGGGTTTCCGCAGGAACACATGCTGCCGCTTCTGTTCATCGAGTGTCCGCGCATCCTGTTTCCGTTCGCGCGGCAGATTGTCGCCGATGCCACCCGCAATGGCGGGTTCCCGCCTCTGATGATCGATCCGATCGATTTCGCGCAGATGTTCCAGCAGAAGCTGGCGGAAGAGCAGGCCAAGCGGGCGACCCAGAACGCCTGAGCCTGCCGGCCCGACCCCGTCCGGCCTGAGATCGGAAGGCCTCGCCCCGGCGGCGCCGGCGCAATTGCGTCGGCCGCGACGGTCGGGGAGTTCAAGCTTCTTCGCCGTGCGCCTGCTCCGCACCAACGGTGCCGACAGGCGTATCCGGCGTTCACCAAACGAAACAATGCGACTCAACAAGTGATTTGCCCGGCGGTTCCGCAACCGTTTGCGGCCGCATTTGCCCTTTAGGGAGCCCGGGTCCGGAGGGGTCCGGACGGGCCCGGCAGCACTTGGCAGTCCCGCCAGAAAGGGCAGGAGCGCCAAATGTTCGCGGGCTCTTCCTGAGGTTGAGTTCACGAGGTTCGTTGTACATGAGTATGAAATATGCGGCGTCGCTGCTGATCGCGGCGGTGTTGTCCGCTGCGCCTGCACAGGCGCAACAGTGTGGCCGGGCATCCTGGTATGCGCTGACGTCGAAGACCGCCTCCGGCGAGCGGATGAATCCGGTGGCGCTGACGGCAGCGCATCGCCATCTCCCTTTCGGGTCGGTGCTCAAGGTGACCAATGTCCGCAATGGCAACTCCGTCACCGTCCGCATCAATGACCGAGGTCCATTCATCAAGGGTCGGGTGCTGGATCTCTCGCGTGCCGCTGCGCGCAAGCTCGGCTTTATCCAGAATGGCGTGACTCAGGTCTGCTTTACTGCAGGGTGAACGGGGCGCGGCCCCCGGGCCGCCCCGCCAGGGGGATCTTTTGGTTCGTGTCCGCGCGATCCCCCTTGCATTTGACGCCGCAAGACCTTATCCCAGCGCAACGGCGCGCGGTTGTAGCTCAGCTGGTTAGAGCGCAGGATTGTGGCTCCTGAGGTCGGTGGTTCGAATCCACCCAACCGTACCATTTCCTGTACAGGTTCGAGGAATTCGCGGAAGGCCCGGACGATTTTCCGCGACCGGCGGGAACCGTTCCGCACCTGGTCTCTTTCCCGGCGATGCCTGGACAATGCATTGAATTGACGTTTACGGAAACGTAAATTGTCGTTAGGATCCGGTTCGCATCGCAGGAGAGTGCCATGCCGCAGTACCATGCCCCGGTCGAGGATTCACGCTTCATCCTGGAAGAGGTGCTGCAACTGGCGCATTACCGGGATCTTCCGGCATTCGCCAATGTCGATGGCGAACTGCTGCACGCAATCCTGGAGGAAAGCGCTCGTTTCTCGACCAACGAGCTCCTGCCCCTGAACCGGATCGGCGATCTGCACGGATGTGTCCGCTCTCCGGACGGCTCGGTCTCCACCCCGGAGGGATTCCGCGACGCCTACCGGAAATATTGCGAGGGTGGCTGGCTGGGACTGGCAGTGCCCGAGCAGTTCGGCGGACAGGGGCTGCCATATACGCTGCATGTTGCGGTCGCCGAATATATGAGTTCGGCAAATCTGGCGCTGATGACCTATCCCGGTCTGACGCAGGCGGCGGTCTCGACCCTTATCGGGCATGGCAGTGAGGAGCAGCAGAAACTGTACCTGCCAGGCCTTGTTTCCGGGCGATGGTCCGGCACGATGAATCTGACCGAGGCCCATTGCGGCACCGATCTCGGCCTGATCCGGACCAAGGCGGAGCCGGGCGCGGATGGCTCCTGGCGGATTTCCGGCGAGAAGATCTTCATCACGGCTGGCGAACATGACCTGACAGAAAACATCGTGCACATGGTCCTCGCCCGCATTGCCGGGGCGCCATCCGGCACGAAGGGACTGTCCCTGTTCATGGTGCCGAAATTTCTCCCGGACGGGAACGGGCGGCCTGCGCAACGCAATTCCGTGAGCTGCGGCTCGATCGAACACAAGATGGGGATCCATGGCAGTGCCACCTGCGTCATGAATTACGAGGGTGCCGTCGGCGAACTCGTCGGCGCCGAGAACGAGGGCCTGAGGGCCATGTTCACCATGATGAACGAGGCACGGCTCGGTGTCGCCCTGCAGGGGCTGGCGGTGGCCGAAGTCGCTGGCCAGAATGCGGCGGCCTATGCCCGCGAACGCCTGCAGGGAAGGGCGCTCGGCGGCGCGGCGGCGCCGGACAGGCCCGCCGATCCGATCATCGTCCATCCCGATATCAGGCGCATCCTGATGACCATCCGGGCGTTCAACGAAGGCAGCCGGGCGCTGCTGCTGTGGGCGGCCCTGCACGCCGATCTTGCCCGGCTGGCGGCGGGGGAGCCGGAGCGTCAGGCGGCGCAGGACCGTATCGACCTGCTGACGCCGGTACTCAAGGCAATGTTCACCGAACGCGGCTTCGCCAATACGGTCATGGCGCAGCAGGTCTTTGGCGGGCACGGCTATATCGAGGAAAGCGGGATGAGCCAGTTCGTGCGGGACGCGCGCATCACCATGATCTACGAGGGCGCGAACGGCATCCAGGCGCTCGATCTGGTCGGGCGCAAGCTTCCGGCGCATGGCGGCAGGGCCATGCAGAGCCTCCTGTCGGATTTCGAATCGGCCAGCCAGGATGGCGACGAGGCCATGGCGCCGTTCGCCGATGCGCTGCGCCTGGCGCTGGATGACCTGAAGGGCGCCACCATGTGGCTGCTCAGCAACGCGACCCGGGAACCGGTTCAGGCCGGCGCCGCTGCGTCGGACTATCTGCATCTGTTCGGTCTGGTAGCGCTCGGTTACATGTGGACGAGAATGGCGAAGGCGGCGCTGACGGGGCCGCAGGACGAATTCCGGCGCCACAAGCTCGCCACCGCCCGGTTCTTCATGCAGCGAATCCTTCCGGAGACCGCGCTGTGCCGGCGCCGGGTCGAGGCGGGAGCCGGTGTCGTCATGGCGCTGCCGGAAGACGCGTTCTGAAGCAGGAGAAGCATCATGGCTGAAGCATATATCCTCGATGCGGTCAGGACGCCTCGCGGCAAGGGCAAGCCGGACGGTGCCCTCCACGAAGTCCCGGCGCCGCGGCTGGCGGCGCGGGTGCTGGAGGCCGTGCGCGACCGCAACGGTCTCGATACCGCGACGGTCGATGACATCATTCTCGGCTGCGTCGACCCGATCGGCGAGGCAGGCGGCGTCATCGCCCGGTCGGCGGCATTCGAGGCCGGCTATGATTTCCGCGCACCCGGCATGCAGATCTCGCGCTTCTGCGCTTCGGGGCTCGATGCCGTCAATCTCGCTGCCGCCAGGATCGGCCATGGCGGCGACGACATCGTCATCGCCGGAGGCGTCGAATCCATGTCGCGCATCGGCATGGGCGCATCCGGCAGCGCCTGGGCGATGGATCCGTCCGTCAACCTTCCCGGCTGGTTCATGCCGCAGGGGGTTTCCGCCGATCTGATCGCGACCAGGTACGGCTTCTCGCGCGATGAACTCGACGCCTATGCCGTCGAGAGCCAGCGTCGCGCCGCCAACGCATGGGATGCCGGCCATTTCGACCGTTCGATCGTGCCGGTGCGGGACCAGAACGGCCTTCTCATTCTCGACCGCGACGAGCACATGCGGCCTGGAACCGACATGCAGTCTCTCGCCGCTTTGCCGCCCTCCTTCGCCATGTTCGGGGAAATGGGAGGATTCGACGCGGTGGCGATCCAGCGCTACCCGGAGCTGGAAGAGATCCGCCATGTGCATCATGCCGGCAATTCGTCGGGAATTGTCGATGGCGCGGCCGCAGTCCTGCTCGGGTCGAAAGCCGGCAGCAAGGCGCTGGGACTTGCCCCGCGCGCCCGTGTGCGCGCCTTTGCCAGCATCGGTTCGGAACCGGCGATCATGCTGACCGGACCCGTGGACGTCACCCGGAAGGTCCTGGCGCGGGCGGGAATGAGCCTGGCGGACATCGATCTGTTCGAGGTCAACGAGGCCTTTGCCTCGGTGGTGCTGCGCTACTGCCAGGCCTTCGATCTTCCGCCGGACCGGGTCAATGTCAACGGGGGCGCCATTGCCATGGGCCATCCCCTCGGCGCCACCGGCGCCATGCTTCTCGGCACGGCGCTCGACGAGCTGGAGCGGCGGGATCTTTCGACGGCGCTCATCACCCTCTGCATCGGCGCCGGCATGGGCACCGCCACCATCATCGAACGGGTCTGAGCCATGGGCAATTACGAGCATTTCGCCCTTGAGACCGATGCAGACGGCATCGCGCTCGTCACCTGGGACTCTCCGGACCGTTCGATGAATGTCCTTGGCCGTCCGGTGCTGGCGGAGCTGGACCGCCTGATCGACGAGGTCCGCGACGACGATCGCATTCATGGCGCTGTCATCACTTCCGGCAAGGAGGGCTCCTTTTCCGGCGGCGCCGACGTCCGGCTGATCGCAGAAATCCTGCAGCAGTACCAAACCGCGAAGGAACAGGATCCCGAGCGGGCAGTGCGCGACCTTTTCGAGACCGCCGGCTGGCTTTCGCGCCTGTTCCGGAAACTGGAAAGCTGCGGTAAGCCCGTCGTCGCGGCGATCAATGGCGTCTGCCTCGGCGGAGCGTTCGAACTGGCGCTGGCATGTCACGCGCGCGTGGTCGTGGAGGACGACAGCATCCGCCTGGGACTGCCGGAAGTGAAGATCGGCATACTGCCCGGCGCGGGAGGGACGCAGCGCGTACCGCGCCTGTGCGACACCCGGTCGGCGCTGGAAATGCTGACTACCGGCAAGAGCCTTTCGCCGAAAAAGGCAAAAGCGCTCGGCCTTGTGACGCAGATCGTCCCGGCGCAGGAACTGCTGGCGCGCGCGAGGCAACTGATCCGCGACGGGCTGGAACCGGTGCAGCCCTGGGAGCGCAAGGACTACCGGCTGCCCGGCGGCAAGGTATACTCGGCTGCCGGCGCCAATCTCTGGCCGGCGGCATCGGCAATCCTTCGCCGCGAGACCTACGGCAATTATCCTGCTCCGATCGCAATCCTCAAATGCGTCCATGAAGGGCTGCAGCTGCCCTTCGATCTGGCGCTGCGCGTCGAGCAGCGCTATTTCACCCAGCTTCTGCGCACGACCGAGGCGGCGATGATGATCCGCACCCTGTTCCTGTCGGTGCAGGAGCTGAACAAGGGTGCCCGGCGGCCGCAGGGCATGCCGGATTTGCGGCCCCGCCGCGTCGGCATCATCGGCGCCGGCTTCATGGGCGCCGGAATTGCATATGTGACGGCAAAGGCGGGCATGTCCGTCGTCCTGGTCGACCGCGACCTGGAAGCGGCGGAAAAGGGCAAGGCGCATTCGGCCGGCCTCATGGATGACGCCATCCGCAAAGGCAGGGCGACAGAGGCCGCCAAGGCGGATCTCCTGGGAAGAATCAATGCGACAGCCGACATCGCTGCGCTATCGGACTGCGATCTGGTCATCGAGGCGGTGTTCGAGGATTCCGCAGTCAAGCGCAACGTCATCGAGCAGGCCGAGGCGGCCATGCCCGCCGGGGCCATCCTCGCCTCCAATACTTCGACCATTCCGATTACCTCCCTGGCAGGCTTTTCCGCCCGCCCGCGACAGTTCGTCGGCATCCATTTCTTCTCGCCCGTCGACCGGATGATGCTGGTCGAGATCATCCTCGGCCGGGAGACCGGCGAACAGGCGGTGGCGGCGGCATTCGATTATGTCCGCGCCATCGGCAAGACACCGGTTATCGTCAACGATACGCGCGGCTTCTTCGTGAACCGGTGCGTGCTCGGCTATATCGGCGAAGCCTATGACATGCTGATCGAGGGCGTGCCGCCGCCCATGATCGAGAACGCCGCCCGCATGGCCGGCATGCCGGTTGGGCCGCTGGCGCTGAACGACGAGATCGCGCTCGACCTTGCCCAGAAGATCATGAAGCAGACGCTGCGCGATCTCGGCGAGGGCGCGGTCGATCCGCGGCACATGCAGCTGATGGACGCCATGGTGGACGAACATGGCCGGCTCGGTCGCAAGAACGGCAAGGGCTTTTACGACTATCCGCCGAAGCCGGCGAAGAAACGGCTCTGGCCGGGCCTCGCTTCCCTCTTTCCGCCCAGGGCCCCGGAAACCTTCGACATCGAGGAACTGAAACAGCGATTCCTGGTCATCATCGCGTTGGAAGCCGCGCGGATCATGGAGGAGGGCATCGTCACCGATCCGCGCGAAGCCGATGTCGGCTCGATTCTCGCCTTTGGCTTCGCTCCCTACACCGGCGGCGTACTGTCCTACATCGATGGCATGGGCGTCGACCGGTTCCTTGCCGTGGCGCGGAGTCTGGAAGCGAAGTTCGGCAGCAGGTTCAGGCCGCCCGCATTGCTGGCGGAAATGGCAGGGCGGGGCGAGACATTCCACGAGCGCTTCCGGCCTGCAGAACGGGCCGCGTGAACCGGCGAACTGGACTCGACATTTGCAGCCCCCTATGATCGAAGGCAGCTGGTTCAGCCTTCTATGCGGGGTCGGATGCGGGATTTCAGCCAGGGTCGGCTCTGGGCGGCGATTGATGCGCTGGCGAAATGGCGTGGGCTTTCGCCGTCGGGCCTCGCGCGACTTTCCGGACTCGATCCGACCGCCTTCAATCGCTCGAAGCGACAATCCGCCGATGGCAGGCCGCGCTGGCTTTCCACCGAATCGCTGGCGAAAGTGCTTGCGGCAACCGGCACGTCGATCGACGAATTCATCCTGCTGATGCGCGGCGAACCCATGCCGCTGGAGCACAAGGCCATGCGTGCCGTGCCGCTGCTCGGCCGTGCCGGAGCGGGCGAGGGGGTCGACCCCGGCCAGACCGGCGCGGAAGAGGTGCTTGCGCCGGCTGGCGCGGAGGGTGAGGTCTATGCGCTGGCAGTGCATGGGGATTCCATGATGCCGCTCTATCGCGAGGGCGATTTCCTGATCATCGATCCCTCGGCCAGTTTCCGGCCGGGCAATCGCATCATTGCCCGGCTGCGCAGCGGCGAGGTGCTGGCAAAGATCCTGAAGCGCAACGAGGCGCAGCGCGTGGTGCTGCAATCCTTCAATCCGGCGTGCCCGGATCTGGTGCTGCGCGCCGGCGAAATCGAATGGATGGCGAGGATCATCTGGGCAAGCCAGTAGCCGCCCGCCGCCATTATCCTCGCTTCAGCGCTTCGTCGATCATCGCACGGGTTTCCTCCAGCCCGTACAGCGCGACGAAAGATCCGAAACGCGGCCCCTGCTCCTGCCCGAGCAGTACCTGGTACAGCATCTGGAAGAAGGCACCCGACACGCCCGGCCCGCCATCGGGGCTGCGGCGCTGCAAGTCCTGATAGCGCTCGATCCGGCGCGCCACGTCCAGCAGGGTATTCTGGATCGTCTCCCCGTCGGTGCCGGGGGCAAGGGTGGCCAACGCATCGGCCACGGCCTGCAATGCGGCGCGCTCGACCTCGTCCGGCGCACGGAACTGCTTCTTCGGCCGGACGAAATCCTCGAAATAGCGGAGTGCATATCCCGCCAGCCGGTCCAGCGAGGGATTGTTCTCCGGCGTCACGCCGGGCGCATAGCGCGACAGGAAGCCCCAAAGGACCTCCTTGTTCGCGGCATGCGAGGCGCTGACGAGATTGAGCAGCAGGTTGTAGGATACCGGCATGTCGATCTGCGGCGGGTTGCCGGAATGGATATGCCAGACCGCATTGTTCAGCTTCTGCGGCAGGTCCTGCTTCGGATAGGCGGCCGCAAGCTGGTAATACTCATCCACCGCCCGCGGAATGACATCGAAATAAAGGCGCTTGGCGGTCTTCGGCTTCTGATACATGTAGAGCGACAGGCTTTCCGTCGGCGCGTAGGTCAGCCATTCATCAATGGTCAGGCCATTGCCCTTCGACTTGGAGATCTTCTCCCCGTTCTCGTCGAGAAACAGCTCGTAGTTGAATCCTTCCGGCGGAATGCCGCCGAGTATGCGGCAGATCTTGGCGGAAGTGCGGACATTGTCGATGTGATCCTTGCCCGACATCTCGTAGTCGACGCCGAGCATGGCCCAGCGCAACGCCCAGTCCGGCTTCCATTGCGCCTTGCAGCCGCCGCGCCGGACGTCGGTTTCGAGCCGCTTGCCTGTATCGGGATCGCGCCAGACAATGGTGCCGCGGTCGGGATGCACCTCTTCGACCGGCACCTGCATCACGACGCCTGTCTCGGGATGAAGCGGCAGGAGCGGCGCATAGGTCCTGCGGCGCTCCTCGCGCAGGGTAGGCAGCATGACCGCCATCACCTCGTCCCAGCGCTCGAGCATGCGGATGAGCCCCTCGTCGAAACGTCCGGACACGTAATAGTCCAGCGCCGAGGCGAACTCGTACTCGAAGCCGAACGTGTCGAGGAACCGGCGCAACATCGCATTATTGTGATGCCCGAAGCTCTCGTACTCGCCGAATGGATCCGGCACGCGCGACAGCGGCTTGCCGAGATGCCGCGCGAGCATCTCGCGGTTGGGAACATTGTCCGGCACCTTGCGCATGCCGTCCATGTCGTCGGAGAAGCACAACAGCGTCGTCGGCACTTCGAAGCGGGTCAGCACGTGAAAGGCGTGGCGAACCATGGTCGTGCGCGCCACCTCTCCGAACGTGCCGATATGCGGCAGGCCGGACGGGCCATAGCCGGTCTCGAACAGGACCCGTTTCGGAAAGCCCTTCTTCTCGTATCTGGCCACGATCTTGCGCGCTTCCTCGAAAGGCCAGGCGCGGCATTCGGCAGCGGCAGCGATCAGTTCGGGCGAAAGTTGGGGTGTCATGTTCCGGATTCCTGGACAATGCCCGGCAGGGGGCTTGAGGCCGTGGTGTACCGGCAATAGGCTGCATGTCAACTCCAGCCATATGGGAAATGCCATGCAGAACGATTCGCCGCACGAAGCCCTGATCCACCTCATGATCGTGACCGCCGCCGCCGATGGCGACCTTACCAACGCCGAGCTGCGCCGTATTGGAGAACTCGTTCGCGGCCTGCCGGCATTTGAAGGCTTTGACGATGGGCGGCTGCCGGCGATCGCCGGCGACTGCCAGAAGATCCTGCAGCGCGACGACGGCCTCGCCGAGATTCTCGACCGGGTACGGACGGCCGTCCCCGAGCGTGCCCACGACACCGCCTATGCCCTGGCCGTGGAAGTTGCGGCGGCCGACCTCCATGTCGAGCAGGAGGAGCTGCGCGTGCTTCAGATGTTGCGCGACCGGCTCGGACTCGACAAGCTCACCGCCGCCGCGATCGAAAGCAGCGCGCGGGCGCGTTACCGCCGCCTCTGACCGGCTTTGCCCCTGTGGCCCGGACCCTGTCCGGCCTGCCTCGCCTTGCGCAAGATCATGGAGAAATTTCCGCTGCGGACGGCATTCTGTGCCAATTGGAACAGTCTGAATCCGACTGGCAGGCTAAGCTTCCCTCTGAACGGCCCGAAATGTGCCGGGCTCGGAGGGAAGAGGCAACATGTTGTACCTGGCAGGTGGAAACAACATAATGGCTGTAAAGCAGAAGTTGGAGCAGCCGCTTGAGTCACTGAGTGAAAGTCAGTTGGAGACAAACGAGTCGGAATCGGATCAAAAAGAGTTCGAGATACGATCATTGAACAACAAGGAGATTCTCTCCGTCAGCAGCAAGACCGGGTCGCGACGGAGTTCCATCTGCTCGAGAAGCTCGAAAGATGAAGCCATCAATATCAACAAGTCTGATCCTGTCGGACTTTTCCTCCAGAATGACAGCCCCGTAATAGAGTCCTTGAAACAACGTCTCGGGATTTTCTCAAACTTTCGGGAGCTCTACCAATCAGTACGAGACGAACTGGCCCTGCAGTCCGGAAACGGCTCGGATAGTTTATTCAGCGACTTCCTGAAATTCTCGGAGGAAGCTGGGATAGAGTTCGGAAGAGACGATGTGGAATCCGAGCTATGCAAGAAAGTGATATACGAATACTTCAGTAATGCAGGTGAATATCTTCAAGAGTATATGAATGTCATTACCGACCAGATTGGTAACAAAGAGGCAGAGCAGAAGCGGCAAATGGCTCCGGAGAAGGATACTCCGAAGCTCAACTCTCCCAAACACAGGGACAAGGTAGAGAGGGGCGTGATAGTCGATAAAGTTCAAAAGCAGAAAGAGAACTGGAAAAAATTGTACGAGGGGCCGCTGAAACTATTCAAGTTTACAAAGCAGAGTGAGCCGAGTTTTAGTTCCCTCAAAGAGGATCTAAAGAAAATTATTCTGGAGAAAATGGAAAGCTCAAAATCAGAAGAACTAATTTCTCACAGCAAAAAGATAGAAAAATTTATCGATTGTCTCCTGGATACTCCAGATGAGGAGATACAGTTTGACAATCCTCCCGAGGGACTGGATCTGGGCTCTGCCGCCTGGCGCAGTCTGCGCGCGGCCTGCCAGCGCGCTGTGATCGAAAGTCTGGGGTTGAAAGGAGACAAGTATGATCATCTGGCCACGATCATCGACAGCAAGTGGAGGGAGCTTCGTGGCGATGAAAACGTGATCAAGTCTGACCCTGCTGTGTCGACAGTCCCCGTGGAGACGCCTGAGAACACACAGCTTCCGAACGGCAAGTCGCGCACCGAGCAATCAAGGCAGGTGACAGAGATCTCGATTGAGAAGGAAGAGGAGAGACCACAAGTTACCTATCCTGACGAAGTTCTGGGGTCTTTTCTCAATTTCGCCGCCAATCTCAATCGCTTTGAAGGCATTGGAGAAAACATTGCAAAAGCGCTCAAGAGCGACAAGCGCATGCGCGAGTTCGTGTTTTCCGGTTTGCAGGAATGGACGGAGCGGGTAAGCGGCAATACTCACGAGCAGAGGAATGCGGGTGCTGCCGCAGCGGAACAGTTGCAGCAGTTTTTCTGGTACGGGAATGTTGTTGACGCGATTTATGAGTTTACCAGGGAATGCATGCGGGAGAAGCATTTTCAGCACGAATTGGAGAAGCTCGAAAGCGGGCTCCCGAAGTCAAGAGACATTTTATCGAAATATTGGGGCAGGCTTCTGGACGCGGTTTCTAAAGTCTGCGTAAAGAATAAGTGGGATTATAGTATTGATGATATGGAACTGGTGATCGTTGATTCATTCGTCGCAATTATGATGGAGAAATCCTACGCATCGAAATTTGTATCCGAGTACGGAAGGAAAATTTCCGACATTATTGCCAGAGATCCGAAGTTCTATTTACATTTTCTTCAGAACATCACAATCAACAATTTTTCGTTTACAACAGATTTCGAAGAAGATCAGCTTCTTTTCTTTCGTAAGTGTATCAAGGAGGTTTCGGATAGCCTCAAGGAAAACGGACTCAAGAAAAATGGAACGGTAGGGATCGAAAAGATAAATGAGATTTTCGAGAAATATAACAATGAGATATTGGCATTATACGATTGTAATGAGATATCAAATCCAGATGGGCTTAGCGATTATGAAAAGATGTATATATTGCAGTGTATCCTGGGTGCGGTGGAGTTCGTCGGCAGCAAGATAGAGACGAAGGAGTCAGTGCTGCCCATTGGCCCGGAAGGTAAGAAACTAAACGACCAGGAAATTGAGAGCCTGCTACTTAGGCAGGAAGAGGAAGAGAAGGAGCAAAGAAATTTAGAAGAAGAGAAGTTGAAAGAGCTGGGCAATATAGATGAACTAGATAATGAGGAAAGGCGGGATAAAAAGGAGACCTCCACGGAGAATAGACGCTCGAATCTACATCTGCCGACCTGGTCGCGGATATCGGGTTTATCGAGGTGGCCGACAGTCATAAATCTGCCGATGTCGGTGAAAGGAGATGGTTCGTGGCAGGGAAGGATAGAGCACGAGGAGGAGAAGAATAAGGAGCAAGATAAGAGTACCGTAATAGAATCAAGTAGCGATACTCAAGAAACGTCTGATCAAGAGGATCAGTCACAAGAAAGTTCAAGGATAAGCTGGCTGTCATCTTCGGAAACGGCACCAGAGCCGAGTGATGGCGACGGTGGCGCGCCCGTCGGGCCGAACGAATCTGAGGAACTTCCGGACCTGC
This sequence comes from uncultured Rhizobiaceae bacterium, assembly GCA_964386015.1. GTDB lineage: Bacteria > Pseudomonadota > Alphaproteobacteria > Rhizobiales > Rhizobiaceae > CAYLGY01. The sequence continues at coordinate 19,225 of CAYLSN010000005.1, forward strand.
CGCCCGAAGTGCTCGTACCCCTGCTGCCAAAGGTCTGGGAGCAAGTGCCGGATCCGGACAAGCCGCGGAGCCAGAAGGAAGTCGAGGCGCAGCTGAAGGAATGCGTGGATATCCTGCTCCCGTCAGGCTCGGAAATTTCGTCGGAACTTACCCCGGTGCAGGCCGCGCGGATGATCGGTTGCTGGGTCAGCGGACGCACCAATGACGAGTTTTCGGACGATCAGATGGATCTGATGCAGGATGTTCTTTTCAGTCTTGCCTATCATCCGGATCCGGAAGTGAGGACGATCGCGTCAGTGCATCTGATGGAATTGCTGGGCGACGAGTCCACGGAAGATGTGGTGGATAGCCTTCAGCAATGCATCGGTTTCTACGATACCAACGAGACGGCCACGGCAGTTCATGCGGGGCTGTATGCGGCGGTGCTCGGAAGCCTGCCGAAGCCGGACTCCGGTCCGGATCCCTTCGCGGATGTGCGCGGGCGGTGCGAGAATCTGCTGGAGAGGTTCAGCAAGGAGATCGAGACATCGCTGGTCAGCGAGACGAAGCAGTTGCTGCCGGATTCGTCGAGGAGCAAATATGAGCTTCTTGCCGATGAAGGCCGCTGGGTAAGCCTGGACGAGATGAGGCTGCTGGCGCGGGAGAGCCAGCGGCCCGGCTTCACCTATCTCGGCGGTCTCCGGTTCGAGGGCGAGCCTGAAGACCTGGTTCGGACCTGCAGGGAGCTGGTCGGCAATACAAAAGGGGAGTATTGCTTCGACATTTACGATGCCGAAGCAGGAAAGTACCTTACTCTCCACTGGGAGAACAGGACGAACGAGAACGGCAAGCCGGTGATCTCGGTCTATCATTGCCACTCGTCCCAGGACAAATATACCGGCTTTCTCGACAGGCTTGCCCGGGAGATGGATGCGGTGTGGCAGGACAGGGGAGTGACCCTCGATGTGGGCCCGGACAAGGTCCGGGGTATACCGTCTCTGACCAATACCGGACTTGGCTGGTTGCTGGCTCAGCATCGGACCAGCAAGGCCCCGAATTCCTTCGAGGAATGGCTCAGGGTTGATGGGAGATCGCGCGCCCGCCAGCAGCGGCTGCTTGGGATCCAGCTGGTCGCCATGGAACAGGAGCGCCGGCTGCTGAAGAACAGGACCGAATAACGATTGCTCAGGAGGGCAATGGCCGGAATGGTAGTCGGGGTGGCATGATCCGTCTGTTGTCGCTGGTATTGCCGCTCCTGCCCGGGCGTGCGCTGGCCCATGCCTCCGACCAGCCATTCGTGCTGCTCCTGCCGACGCGGCTTTACATTGCCGCCGGAATTGCCGCGGTACTCCTCACCCTGATCCTGATCGCGATTCCCCGGATCGGGGATCTGACCTTGCGCTGGAAAGGCCGGCACGCCCTCGTACTTCCGCCGGCCCGCATCGCCGACTGGACCAGTGTCGCGAGCTTCCTGGCGCTGTGCGCGCTGGTCGCCGCCGGATGGCTGGGATCGACCGATCCGCTCGCCAACCCGATGCCACTCGGAATCTGGGTGCTGTGGTGGATCATCCTCGTGCTGGCACAGGCCATTGCCGGCGATCTGTGGCGCTGGCTCAATCCATGGACCGGCCCGTGGCGGATCCTGCGCCCTTGTCCAGGGCCCGCGCCCCTGCGGCTGCCCCGGCGCATCGGAGCTGCTCCGGCCGTCGTGCTCTTTCTCCTCTTCGCCATGTTCCTCACCGCCGATCTCGCGCCCGCCGATCCGCGCCGACTTGCCGCGATCGTGGCCGGGTACTGGCTGTTCACCTTCGTCGGCATGATCCTGTTCGGCCCGGCGACATGGCTGACGCGCTGCGAATTCATCACGGTCTTCATGCGCAGGATCGCGGCGCTGGCGCCCCTTCGCTGCCGGGCGGGGCAGGTTCGGGCCGGCATGCCGGGCTGGCAATTGCTGCTGCGGAGCCGTCAGGGTGCAAGCCTTGCCTTGTTCGTCATCGCCATGCTGGCGGCGGGATCCTTCGAGAGCCTCTACGGCACATTCTGGTGGCTGACCCTGATCGGCATCAATCCGCTGGAATTTCCCGGGCGCAGCGCCGTCTTCTGGCCGACCGTCCTCGGACTGGGAGGCTTCTTTCTCAGCGCCGCGCTCGCCTTCGCCGCGCTTGTGCAGGCCGGTCTGCTGCTCGCCGGCGAGGCCGGCAGGTTCCGCGAGGCCTTCTGCCGGCAGGCGCAATGTCTGCTGCCGATCGTTGCAGCCTATCATTTCGCCCACTACCTGACCTCGCTGCTCGTCGACGGCCAATATCTCCTTGCGGCGCTGAGCGACCCGTTCGGCCTCGGCGCCGATCTGCTCGGCCTCGGCGATTTTCAGGTTACCGCCGGTTTCCTGGCGACGCGGGACAGCGTCCGGTTCATCTGGCTTGCCCAGGCCGGGGCCGTGGTGGCCGGGCATGTTCTCGCGATCCTCGTCTCGCACGGAGTGGCGCTGGACATGTTCCGTGAGAGCCGCCGCGCCGTGATCAGCCAGATCCCGGTTTCGCTGTTCATGGTCCTGTACACATTTTTCGGCCTGTGGCTGCTTGCCTCTCCACGCGGCATGTGATGGGTTATCGGCGAGTGCAGTGCGCGTTCCACCGGGGCAGATCCGAACGTCATCAAGGAGGAATCTCCATGCAGTCTCAAGGCAATGGCAATTTCGGCACGGATACCCGCCGTGGGGTCCTGAAAAAACTGGCTGCCGGGGCGGGGGTCGCCGCCGGCGCCGCCGCGATGCCGGGCTTCGTCCGCTACGCGCAGACCCAGCCCTCGGAACCGATCCGGATCGGCTTCCAGGTTCACCGGACCGGTATCGGCGCACCCTATGGCCGCTGGTACGACCGCACGACCATGGCGGCGGTCAAGCGCATCAACGATGCCGGCGGCATCAATGGCAGGCCGGTGGAGATCATTGCCGAGGATGACGGCACCGATCCGAAGCGCGGCGCGGAAGTGGTGGAGAAATTCGCGACGCAGCATCGCTGCGATATCGGCTTCGGCACATTGTACAGCCATGTGGTCATCGGCTCGGCGCCGCGTGCAGGCGAGCTGAAGCTGCCCTATTTCGTCGTTTCCGAAGGGCACCACGTCGCCAGCGGCATGCTCAACCGCTACACCTTGCAGCCCGGCATCACGGATGTGAAAAGCCAGGTGCAGGCGATGGCGCCGTTCGTGACTTCCAATCTCGGCAAGAAGGTCACCATGATCTTCCCGGACTTCGCCTTCGGCCACGATCATCGCGACTACTTCTCGGCAGCGGTTCAGGCCCAGGGCGGGGAGGTGCTGGCGCAGATCGCCATTCCGCCGTCGGAAACCTCGTTCACCCGCTACTTCCCGAATATTCCTCGGGACACCGAGGTGCTCTATCATGTCATGGTCGGCCCGGCGGTCCTCACTTTCGTCAAGGAACTCGGTGAATTCTTCGGTTCCAGCCGTCCGGAACTGTTCGGCTTCATCGACAGTCTGGAGGGCGTGAGCCTGCAGAGCTCCGGCCTGGAATTCCTGGAAGGCACCTATTTCTGGGAAGGGTTTCCCCGCTACGCCCAGGCGGACCAGACGCCCTATGACAAGCTGTACCGCGAAGCGGTCGGCGTCGACGACAACGGCGCCTCGGTCAACGACCCCAACGACGTCTCGACCTATGCGCACATGTTCGGCTGCTGGGAAACGCTGTACGTCATCAAGTCCGGGATGGAAGCCTGTAATTATTCGGGGCCTCAGGACCGGGCCAGGCTGATCGAGGCGGTGGAGGCGATGACCGAACTGCCGCATTCGGAGGAACATCCGCAGGGGCCGAAACGGTTCAACGGCAAGACGCACCAGGTGTTCGGAGTGCAGTACATCTCTCGCGTCAACAGCGGCCGGCTGGACGTCGTGCATACGACCTCGATCGAGGATACGCTCTATCCGGACGAGGTCGACTACACGACACAGAGCTTCTGACGGACCCGATTGCCCCGGCGCCTGCCGGGGCACCCGTTCCGGCATGGATTTCGGCCCACATCTGTTCCTGGCCTGCCTGGAGGGCGCCGTCACCGCGGCAGTGCTCGCGCTCACGGCCGTCGGCCTGAGCCTCGTCTTCGGCGTGATGCGTGTCGTCAATGTCGCACATGGCGAGTTCTACATGCTGGGCGCCGTGCTCGCCTGGTGGGTCTCCTCCCTGGTCTCCGGCCATCCCGCATCCGGCTTCCTGCTCGCACTGCTCGCCGCGCCGGTGATTGTCGGTCTGGTCGCGGTTCTGGTGGACATCGCCATACTCAAGCGCCTGAAATACGATCCCGAAAGCACGATTGTCGCGACCATCGGCATCCTCTACATCATCGAGCAGGCGACCCTGATGACCTATGGCCCGCATGCGCGGCCGGTTGCGGCGCCATTCAATGCCCGCATCGCGCTGCCGTGGCCCGAGCTGACGCCCGACGGCATCGTTCTCGGCTGGCCCTGGGGATTCGGCACCACTACCTACAAGCTCGCGGTCATCGCGGCGGCGGCCGTTCTGCTGACAGCGGTCTGGTTATTCATGAAGCGCAGCCGTCTCGGCCTGAAGATGCGGGCGACGCAGCTTGACCGCGAGACGGCGATGGCGTTCGGCATTCCCGTCGACCGCATCTATGCGCTGGTGTTCGGGCTCGGAGCGGCGATGGCTGCGCTTGCCGCCGTGCTGATCGTGCCGATCCAGCAGGCGCATTATCTCATGGGCATGGATCCGCTGCTGCTCTCCTTCATCGTCGTCATCATCGGCGGACTGGGAAGCCTTGGCGGCACCATCGTGGCGGCGGTGCTCATCGGCCTCAGCGACGGGATCATCTCCGTATTCTTCTCGCCGACCCTGGCCAAGATCCTGGCCACCCTGCTGGTTGCCTTCGTGCTCGTCTTCCGGCCGCAGGGGCTGTTCGGGAAGAGCCCGTCATGAGCGACGCCGCCAGGTCGAACGCCCTGCATCTCGGCGTGATCGTGCTGCTGTTCCTGCTGCAGTTCCTCCTGCCCGAATATCACCATGGCAGCATTTCGCGGATCATGGTGCTGGCGACCTACGCCATCGGCTACAATCTTCTCTTCGGCTATGCCGGACTGCTCAGTCTCGGCCATGCGCTGTTCTTCGCCGCCGGAATGTATGGAACGGCGCTCACCGTCCAGCATGCCGGGATTCCGACCGAGGCGGCGCTGGCCGCCGGTGCGGCCGCCGCCTTGCTGGTGTCGACAGTGACCGGATTGCTGGCGCTGCGCACCCGCGGCGTCGCCTTCATGATCGTGACACTGATGTTCGCCCAGGCCGGCTTTCTTGCCATCCTGCTGTTCGGCGACCTTACCCGCGGCGACGAAGGCTTCGTGATCCGGCAATCGGCGCGCATGATCGCGGGCATCGATCTCTCCGACCCGACCAATCGCTATCTTGCGGCGCTGCTCCTGTTTGCCTTTGCCCTTCTTTTTTCCCTGAGGCTGGTACAGGCGCCTTTCGGCCGGGTTCTGGTCGCCATCCGCGAGAACGAGGAACGGGCGCGCATGCTGGGCTACGACATTTTTCGCTACAAGCTCGCCGCCGTCGTACTGTCCGGCACGATCGCGGGCATTTCCGGCTCCCTGTACGGGCTGTTGTTCGGCTATGCCGGTGCGACCTTCGCCTCGGTGCATCACTCGATCCTGCCCCTGCTGTGGGTGCTGCTGGGCGGCGCCGGCACCGTCCTTGGTCCGTTCGTCGGCACGCTGTTCATGTTCTATCTGATCGATCTGTCGAGCGGACTGACGTCGGCCTACATGCTGATCGCCGGCATCGCGCTGGTGCTCCTGACGCTCTTTGCCCGTCAGGGGATCGTCGGCGAGCTGCGGCGAAGGTGGCTGCCATGGCTGCCGTGACCTTCCTTTCCGCTCGCGGGCTGACCAGACGTTTCGGGGGTCTGCTCGCCGTGCGCAATGTCGATTTCGACCTGAGCGAAGGCGAGGTGCGGGCGCTGATCGGTCCGAACGGAGCCGGCAAGACCACGCTGGTCGGCATGTTGTGCGGCCGGATCCCGGCGTCCTCCGGCCAGGTGATGTTTTGCGGCCGCGATGTGACGCATCTGCCGGCGCACCGGCGGATTGCGCTTGGCATGGCCTACACGTTCCAGATCACCTCGATCTTCGCTCGGCTGACCGTGCATGAGAATGTCGCCCTTGCCGTGCGCCGCAGGACGGGCGGAGACCGGCAGGCAACCGGACGCGAAGTCCGCCGGGCGCTGGAAATGGTCGGCCTTGCCGACCGGGAGCGGCAGATCGCGGGCGGCCTCAGCTATGGCCACCAGCGCCTGCTGGAGATCGCCATGGGTCTTGGCCAGCAACCGAAGCTGCTGATCCTGGACGAGCCGACCCAGGGTCTTTCCGACGGCGAAATCTCCGGGTTCCTGGAGCTCGTGCGCAACCTCGCCGGCACGACGACGATCCTGCTCATCGAGCACAACATGGATGTGGTGATGCGGGCCGCGGACCGGATCACCGTGATGAATTCCGGCGCGATCCTCGCCGAAGGCAGTCCGGCGGAGATCCGCGACAACCCGGCCGTGCAGGCCGCCTATCTGGGGCTCGCGGATGCTTGAGGTCCGGTCCATCGATGTGGCCTATGGTGCTGCACAGGTCCTTCGCGGCGTCACCCTCGACGTGCGCGCCGGCGAAATCCTGTGCCTGCTGGGCAGGAACGGCGCCGGCAAGACGACAACCCTGAAGGCCATCATGCGCCTGCTTCCCCTGCAGGCGGGAGCCATAGTCCTGCATGGCGAGTCGATCGGAGACTTGCCGGCGCATCGGGTTCCTGCCCGCGGCATCGGCTATGTGCCGCAAGGGCGGCGGCTGTTCGCCGAGCTCTCCGTGCGCGAGAACCTGGAAATCGGTCTCATGGTCCGCAACCATGGAGAGGAAACGCTGGAGAAAGTGCTGGATCTGTTTCCCCGCCTGCGGGAGCGGCTGGCACAGCGGGCCGACACGCTTTCGGGCGGCGAGCAGCAAATGCTGGCGATGGGGCGCGCGCTATGCATCGAACCGGAGATCCTGCTGCTGGACGAGCCGACGGAGGGCCTGCAGCCATCCATGATTGCCCAGATCCGCAACGTCATCCAGCAGCTCAAGGATCGCGGCGCGGCCATCGTCCTGGTCGAGCAGCGCATCGACGCGGTCCTGTCGCTGGCCGATCGCGTCACCTTTCTCGAGAATGGCCGTACCGGCGAGACGGTTGCCGCGGCGGAACTCCGCGACCGGCCGGATCTGGTGAGGCGCTATGTGGGGGTGACGTGATGGCCCCGGAGTGAGGGCCCTGGGGCGCGCACTGCAGCCCGCCACTCGGCAGAAAACGCTCTAGCCCCGGAAATGCTTGGACAGCTTCAGCCCCTGCGCCTGATAATTCGAACCGAGCTCGGCGCCATACAGCCGATCCGGAGTCTGCAGCATGCGTTCGTAGATCAGGCGGCCGACAATCTGCCCGTGCTCGAGAATGAAGGGCACTTCGTGACTGCGAACCTCCAATACGGCGCGACTGCCGGTACCGCCGGCGGCGGAATGGCCGAATCCCGGATCGAAGAAGCCGGCATAGTGGACGCGGAACTCGCCGACAAGCGGATCGAAAGGCGTCATCTCGGCGGCGTGGGATGGGGGCACATGCACGGCCTCGCGCGACATCAATATGTAGAACTCGTCCGGGTCCAGCACCAGCTCCCTCTTGCCGCGACCGAACAGCGGATCCCAGAAGTCAAGCACCGGATAGGTATCGCGGCAGTCGACATCGACAAGGCCCGTGTGGCGCTTGCCGCGATAGCCGATCAGGCCTTCGGCATTGCCGCTGAGATCGACGGAGAGCGCGATGCCGCCTGAGGAAATGTTCGGCGTCGCCGAGGTGACGAGGGTTTCGCTCCGGTGCAGGTCCAGAAGCCCGGCATCGTCCAGCTGCGACGGGCCGGTCCGGAAGCGGATCTGCGCCAGCCGGGAGCCGGAGCGCACGACGATCGGAAAGGTGCGCGGCGAGATCTCGATGTAGAGAGGACCGCGATAGCCGGCAGGCAGATGGTCGAATTCCTGACAGCGATCGGCCATGATGCGGGTGAAAATGTCCAGCCGGCCGGTGGAGCTTTTCGGATTGGAGGTGGCGGAAATCGTCTCGGGCAAGGCGAGCGATTCCTGCAGTTCGACCACATAGACGCAGCCTGTTTCCAGCACCGCCCCGTTGGCGAGGCTGAATTCGTGCAGGCTCAGCCGCCCGAGCTTGTCGGTGACGCAGTTTTCCGGCCCGGGCAGGAAACTGGCGCGCACGCGCCACGCCCGGTTTCCGAGGCGCAGGTCGAGACTTGCGGGCTGGACCTGGTCCGCATCCAGATCCGCAGCCGCGGCAATGGCACCGTGCCTGTACAGCTCGGCAATTTGGCTGTCCGGTAGGATCCCCGCGTGCACTCGTCTCGCCTCCGTTGCGACCTGACGTCTAGAGCCTTTCACAGCGAAATGGAAGCTGCCCTGGCGTGCGACAATACAACCGTTGACGCCGGCGCCGCGTCGTCCTAAGGAGAAACGTCGTCCCCGTGGTGATTTGGCCGGCCGGCTTGCAGCCACGTTAAACAACTCGCTAAAGGGCCGACTGCGGGACCGCCTTCGCAGCCGGTCATCGCAGGAGCAAATGCAAATGGATTTTCCCGACTGGCATCCGGAAACCCGCCTCGTGCATGGCGGCACCCTTCGTTCGCAATTCGGAGAAACCTCCGAGGCACTTTTTCTGACTCAGGGCTATGTTTACGAATCCGCCGAAGCTGCCGAGGGCCGCTTCAAGGGCGAAGTGCCCGGTTTCGTCTATTCCCGCTTCGCCAATCCGACAGTGAACATGTTCGAGCGGCGCATGTGCGCCATCGAGGGTGCCGAGGATGCGCGGGCAACTGCCTCCGGCATGGCTGCCGTGGCGGCGGCCCTGCTCTGCCATGTCAATGCCGGCGATCATGTTGTCGGCGCCAGATCGCTTTTCGGGTCGTGCCACTGGATTCTCGAGAAGCTGTTGCCGCGCTTCGGCATCGAGACGACGCTCGTCGACGGGCGGGACATCGCCAGCTGGAAGGCCGCCATCCGGCCGAATACCCGGGCCATGTTCCTGGAGAGCCCCACCAATCCGACCATGGAGATCGTCGACATTGCCGCCGTGGCAGCTCTGGCAAATGAAGCCGGGGCCCGCCTTGTGGTCGACAATGTCTTCGCGACGCCGCTGCTGCAGAAGCCCCTGGAGCTTGGCGCGCATGTGGTTGTCTACTCCGCCACCAAGCATATTGACGGTCAGGGACGATGTCTCGGGGGCATCATCCTGTCGGACCAGAAATGGATCCAGGAAACCCTGCACGACTATTTCCGCCATACCGGGCCTTCGATGTCGCCGTTCAATGCCTGGACGTTGCTGAAGGGGCTCGAGACATTGCCGCTGCGGCTGGCCCGGCAGATGGAGAGTGCGGCGAAAATTGCCGACTTCCTTGCCGGTCAGTCGGTGATCTCCAGGGTCATCTATCCAGGTCGCGCCGATCACCCGCAAGCCGAGCTCATCCGGCGCCAGATGTCCGGCGGATCGACCATGGTCGCGCTCGAACTGGCCGGTGGCAAGGCAGCCGCATTCGCCTTCCTCAATGCCTTGCGGCTGATCCTGATCTCCAACAATCTTGGCGATGCCAAGAGCCTGATCACCCACCCGGCGACGACCACGCATCGCAGCCTGTCCGATGAGGCACGGGCCGAGGCAGGCATCACGGACGGACTGCTGCGACTTTCGGTCGGGCTGGAACATGTGGACGACCTGATTGCCGATCTCGATCAGGCGCTGGCAAAGGTTCCGCGCTGATCTTCAGCCTTGTCGGTCTGTTTTCCTGCCATTTGCGGACGCCGGGCCGCCGGGATCGGCGTCCGCGAAATTCTGCTGCCGGGCGCCGGGGCGGACCTCTCGTATTGCCTGCAGGATCCTGGCAGATGCCGTGATCATGCAGAGGATCGCGAAGGCCAGGGCAAGCTGGGGGAACCACTGCGGCATCATGCAGAAGGCGACGAAGAAGGCCAGTGTCTCGCCGGCTTCGGCAATGCCCGCGGTGAAGTAGAGCGATTTCGGGCCGCGAACCTCGCTTTTCCATCCGCGCCGGGCGGCGATCGCCGCATATGCCAGGAAAGTCGCGCCGTTCACGTAAAACGAAAACAGCAGCGCCGCTGCAGCAAGCGCGTTTGTTTCCGGCTCGGCGATGGCAAAGGCGAGAGGAATTGCGCCGTAGAAGAAGAAATCGAGCACGATATCGAGATAACCGCCGAGATCGGACACCTTGCCGCGAAGCCGCGCCACCGCACCATCGAGGCCGTCGCAGAGCCGGCTGAGCAGGATCAGCGCCACGGCGGTCGCAAAGGCCTGCGCCGCAATGGCGGCTGCGGCAGCGAGACCGATCAGGCAGCCGGCAATGGTGATCGCATCGGGAGAAATCCCGAGCGCCGCCAGCGGCCGCGCCAGCCCCGTGATCCACGGATCGATCTTCCTGCGCGCCCAGCCGTCGATCATGCCATCAGAACCGGTCGCGCAGGGCGTACCAGCTCATGGCCAGCAGCAGGAGCGGCGCGCGGAAGGTCCGTCCTCCCGGGAAAGCCGGGATGTTCAGCTCCTTGAAGAGGCGCAGCCGGTCATCCTTGCCCAGCACGGCATCGGCATAGAGGCGGCCGGTGAAATTGGCCAGCATGACGCCGTGTCCCGAATAGCCCCTGGCATAGGTTACGTTCGGCTGCACTTCGCGCACAAAGGGAAGGCGCGGTATGGTGATGCCGACGGAACCGCCCCAGCCATGCGTGATGGCAATGTCGGCCAGTTCCGGGAAGATCTCGCGGATCTGCCGCCGGATGTGCTGTTCGATGTTCCGGTCGCTCTGCTTGCCGTATGCCTCGCGTCCTCCGAACAGCAGCCGCCCGTCCGGGCTCTTGCGGAAATAGCGTACGACAAAGCGCGAATCGTCGACCGCCTCGTCTCCGGGCAGCAGGCTGTCGGGGTCGTCCAGCGGCACGGTGGCGCCGATGAACGATCCGATCGGCATCACATGCGCGGCGCTGACCGGCTCGAGCCGGCCGCCATGCGCATTGACGGCAAGCAGGCATTTCTGCGCCCGGATCTGGCCGGTGCCGGTCTCGACCGTAACGCCGGAGGCGGAGGAGCGGATCGAGAGCGCCGGGGTCCTTTCATAAAGGCGCGCCCCGGCGAGATAGGCGACGCTGGCAAGCCCGATCACGCCGCGAGTTGATTGACTTCCCTAATTCGAATCCTTACTCT
>CAYLSN010000005.1:30521-30815 GCA_964386015.1 uncultured Rhizobiaceae bacterium
AAGCCCGATGACCAGCCGCAGCGGATGGATGTGGCCGGTGCCGGTGTCGCGCACACCGCACTGATAGAAGCCGGAGCCGACGCGCCAGGCCGTTTCTTCCCTGTCCATGAAGGTCAGGTGCGGATAGCCGTACCGCTCGCGCATCACGTCGACATGGCGCCGGTAATCGGCGACGAGGCGCTCCTTGTGCGTGACGGAAAGCTGACCGGGCCGGTACTGGATGTCGATGCCATTGCTGCGGGTGAAGTCCAGGAGATGGGCCTTGGCGTCCTCGGCGAGGTCGAAAAGCGCCTT
>CAYLSN010000006.1:0-19108 GCA_964386015.1 uncultured Rhizobiaceae bacterium
GTGATGATGGACCGCAACGCCCCGCCCGGACTCCTCGACACGGCCCGGACCGGCTACGACGACAGCAAGGCGCTGATTGCGCGCTGGCACGGCCGCGGCCGGTGTCTCTACGCGATCACGCCGCGCTTCGCCCTGACATCGACGCCGCAGCAGATGGAGGCGGCGCAGGCGCTGGCGCAGGAGCACCCGGATTGTCACATCCAGACACATCTGTCTGAAAATCATGGTGAAATCGCACTTGCCGCCGAGCTCTACCCCGATGCGCCGGACTATACCGGCATCTATGAGCGATATGGGCTGCTGGGACCGAAAACCCTGCTGGGCCATTGCATCCATCTTTCCGGGCGCGAGCGCGGCGTGCTGGCCGAGACCGGCGCGGTGGCGGTGTTCTGCCCGACCTCGAACCTGTTTCTCGGCAGCGGGCTGTTCGACCGGCAGGCGCTGCAGCAGGCCGGCGCGCGTATTGCCATTGCCACGGATATTGGCGGCGGCACCAGCTACTCCATGCTGAAGACGCTGGACGAAGGCTACAAGGTGCTGCAGCTGCGCGGACAGCGCCTTTCGCCGCTCGACTCCTTCCATCTGATGACGCGCGGCAATGCCGAGGCGCTGTCGCTCGCGGACCGGATCGGCACGCTCGATCCCGGCGCCGAGGCTGACCTCGTCGTGCTCGACAGCAGCGCCACGCCCGCCATGCGCCTGCGCATGGAGACGGTGACGACCCTGGCGGAAGAGTTGTTCGTGCTGCAGACCATGGGCGACGACCGCGCAATTGCCGAAACCTATGTCGCCGGCGTGCCGGCCAAGTCGAGGCTTCAGGACCCCGCCGGGAACAGCTGACGCCTTTCGTGATTGCGGCACATGCCCGCCAGCCTGCTGCGCCGATCGCCGCCGGCTGCTTCTTTGGCCCCTCCACCCTTCCCGCTTGGATTCGAAGTCCGATCCGCTAGCATGAGCGCGAAGCCCTTGCGGGATGATTGCGACACTGGGGAGGTAGCCGGGATGAAGCGGAAATCGAATGCAGCATGGCTGACGCGGATCCTAGTCTGTGGCGGGCTGGCAATGGCCGCATTGCCGGCCGCGGCCGAGCTGGAAAACCGGGTGACTGTCCGGGGCACTTCAACAGTCGGAGAAGTGGTCGCCGCCGCGAACCTCAGCATCAGCGTCGCGCCTGCGGCGCCGGCACTGGCGGTCACCGTCGAGGCCGAGCCCGAGGGACGCGCCGGCGCGGGCGATACGGTACGGCTCACCTATCGGGTCGAGAACACCGGCAATGTCACCCTGTCCGGCCTTCGGCTCCGCATCGAACAGGAAGGCGCGGGAACCGCGCCGCTTCTGGTGCTGGTGCGGTCGGAAGAGACCGGGGAGGCAGCGGCGGATGTCGCGGAGGACGGTTCGCTTGCCTGGCCTGAGCCGCTGGCGCCGGGCGAGGCGGCACTCTTCTCTGCCAGCTATTCGGTGGTCCAGGACGATCTGGAGAATAATGGCGGCGGCGACGGTCTCCTCGATGCCCGCGCATTCGCAGTGGCAAGCTTCGCCGGCAGCGAGGCCAGTGCCGAAAGCAGTTTCCAGATCGCCCTCGAGGAGATCAGCGCCACGCTCGAAGTCGCCAAGAGCGCGGACCGGACGGAGAATGTGGCGGCCGGCGATGTCATCACCTACACATATACCGTCACCAATACGGGCAATGTGACGATCAGCGCGATCTCCCTGACCGAGACGCATAATGGCTCGGGACCGCCGCCGCGCCCGTCCGGCGAAACGCTGCTGGCGGATAATGGGGTCACCGGAGATTCGAGCGATCGCGAGACGGACGGAACCTGGGACCGGCTCGGCCCGGGCGACGTGATCACCTTCACGGCGACCTATACGGTTACCCAGGCCGACGTGGACACGCTGCAATAGGTCCGCGCCTGGCGCGGAAGACCGAGGATGGAGAGGAATTTCAGCCCGCTGCTTCTGCTGGCGCGCGCCCTGCGGCCGCCCGTGCTGCGGGCATGGCTGGCCGGACTGGCGCTGATCCTCGCCGCAGCGACGGCGCAGGCGGAGCTCCGCGGCGCCGTGGCGGCGACGGGCTGGCGCGACGGCGTGCCGATCGTCTCCCCGCCGGCCCCTTTCCGCATCGGGCTGGCCGCGCGCCGGCCGGCGCTTTCCCTGCACGCTGAATCACTTGCGGCGGCTTTCTCGCGCGAGGGGGAAGCCGTGCGCCTGCGTATCGCCGCGAGGAATGACGGCAATGTGACGCTGGCATCGCCGGTGATCGAGGTCCAGAAGCGGGATGTTGCGCTCGAATGCCCGCCCGCAGATCCGCTGGCGCCCGGCGAGAGTCTCGTCTGCGAGGCGTCGGCAAGGGTCGGCCCCGCCGATCTCGCGGCAGGGCAGATGCGCCTGTCGCTGACGGCGCTGGCGGTCGATCCGGCCGGCGGCATTGTCGGCCCGGTCGAGACAGAGGCGGAAATCGCCGCGACCCGCGCCGATATCGTGACCGTGACGGAGTTCGACGCTCCCCGCGCGCGGCCGCACCTGGGCGAGGCAATCACCCTGCGCATCATCGTGAGCAATCGCGGACCCGAACCGGCGAGCAATGTCGAGCTCGCCGCCAGCCTGCCGGAAGGGCTGGCCTATCTGGGCCATGACGGCGACGGCAGCTTCGACCCCGCCACCGGCAGGTGGAAGATCGAACGGGTGCAGCCCGGCGACCGGGCCATGCTGACCGTGGCAATGAACGCAGGGCCTGAGGCGGCTGGCCGGACGCTGACCGCCACGGCGCAAGTCCTGCAGCTCGACCAGCTCGACGGACGCATGGAGGGAGACAGAAATTCCGCTTCCATCACAATAGCTTCGGCGGATCTGGTTACACGGAGATTCATCGAGGGCGAGGCCCGTCCAAGGGCCACGGCGGCCCTCGTCACCCGAATTGTCAATCGCGGTCCGGACACGGCGAAAGAGGTCCGGTTCGAGGAGAACCTGCCCGAGGGACTGCGCCTAGCCGGGCACGAGGCGAGCCGGGGCGCCTATGAGCCGTCGGCGGGCCTGTGGCGGATTCCGGCGCTGGCGCCGGGGGAGGAAGCCGAGCTGCGCCTGTTCGTGGAGATCGGCGACGTCCTGGCGGGACTGGAGATCCGCCTTGGCGCCGAGCCGGCGCGCAGCGGCTAGGTCGGCGACATCTCGGCCGCGGACGACGAGCTCGATCCGGTCTTGCAGGTCGCCATGCCCCGACTGGTGGCGAGAGACGACGCCGCCGGCGGGCTGGACGGCGTGCTGGGCTCGGAGGCGGTGCTGAATGTGCTTGCCAATGACACGGTCGACGGACGCCCGGCCTCGGCTCCGGAGCATGTCGTCGCCTCCCTGACGCGCGAGGGGCCGCTTGCGCTTTCGGCGGACGGCACGCTGCGCCTGGCGCCAGCCACGCCGGCGGGGCTGTACGAACTTGCATACCGGACCTGCCTCGCCGCCCTGCCGCAGGTCTGCGACGACGCAATTGCGAGAATCGAGGTGGTCGCACCGCTGATCCTGGCGCGCGACGACAGGGCGCCGGAGCCTGCCGACGGCACATCCGGCTCGCCCGGCCATCTCGACCTGCTCGCCAATGACCGGCGCGGCGACGCGGCGGTCCTGCCCGGTCATGTAGAGGTCACCGAGATCGCGCAGGAGCCGGGAAGCTATCTTGAGCTGGACGAGGACGGGCGCCTTTCCGTCCCGGCCGGGACGCCGGCGGGAACGTACCGGCTGGACTATCTGGTCTGCGACAGGGTCAATCCGGACAATTGCGGCACGGCCAGCGCCACGGTCGAAGTCGACGCGCCGGCCTCGGTGGCCGGGACCACCTATCGCGACATCAATGGCAGCGGCACTTTCGAGCCGGACCAGGATCGGGCGGAGGTGGGCATGGAGATCTCCCTTCTCCTCGCCGGCAAGGAAGTCGCCCGCACCCGATCGGCCGCGGACGGCAGCTACCGTCTCGCGCCCGTGCCCGGCGCGACCGGCTATCGCGTGGTCTATCGCGCCGCGGACGGCCGCGTTCTCGGCGGGCTTGCCGGACTGGATCTGCTGCCAGGCCAGGAACTGACCGAACTCGATCTTGCCACCGACGCAACGGGCATCGTCTATGACGCGCTGGACCGCAGACCGCTCCCGGGCGCCAGACTGCTGCTGACCGATGCAAATGGCGTCCCGCTGCCGGAAGCCTGCCTGATCGACCCGGCCATGCAGGGACAGGTGACGACGGCGGACGGAGCCTACCGTTTCGCCCTGGCCGGCGGCGCGGATCCGGCCTGTCCGGTCGCGGCCTCGACCTACCGGATCCGGGTGATCCCGCCTCAGGGCTATGGCGACTTCCCCTCCGCCATCCTGCCGCCGCTGCCGGAGGACGTCGAGCTTGCCGGCTGCGCCTTCGATCCAGTGCCGGGCGGCAGGTGCCAGATGTCGGCGAGCGCCGCGGCGCCGGAGGTCGGGGATCCGGCTCTCTATGCCATCAGTTTCGTCGCCACCGGCGGGGAGGCCCTGCCGCTGCACAATCACATTCCGCTGGACCCGCGCCCGCGCGAGGATTCGTTCGAACTGACGCTGGGCGCGAACCCGGCAGAGATTGCCCGCGGCGGCAGGGTCACCCTGTCGGTGGCGGTGCGCAACGGCACTGGCCGGGATCAGCGCGGCCTTTCCCTCCTGAACCTGATCCCGCCCGGTTTCTTCTATGTCGAGGGATCGGCGGGCATTGACGGCAGATCCGTCACTCCGGCGCGCGGCGGCGGCAATCTCATCTTCCGCGATATCGAGCTGCCGGCCGGCTCCTCCATGACCCTGCGGCTCGATCTCGAGGCGGAACAGGCGCTCGTGGCGGGTCGTTATGTTCACCGTGTCCGGCTCGCCGATGCCGCCGGCACCCCGCTCGCGCCGGAACGCGCCATTGCTGTCGAGCTGAGGTCCGAGGAAGCAGTCCGGTGTTCCGACATTGCCGGCCGGGTACATCTGGAGAAGGACGGGTCGGGCATTGAAGGCGTGAGGATTCGCCTCGACAACGGCCATTCCGTCCGCACCGACGCCACCGGGCGATTCCGGTTCGCCTGCACCGCCATCCCCGGAGGCAGGCCGGGAACGGAGGTTCGCCTGTTCCTCGACCTGGACAGCCTGCCGGCGGATATGCGCCTGAACGGCGCGACTCCTCGCATCGTGACGCTCGCCGAATCCGGCGAAGTCACCGTAAATTTTACCGCCGTGACATTGCGGGTCATCCGCCTCGACATCAGCGGCGAGGCATTCACCGGCGATGGCGACACCCTCGAGCCGCGCTGGCTGGAAGGGGTGGAGCGGCTCGTCGGCCTGCTCTCGGAAGAGGCCTCGATCCTGCGTATATCCTACCGGACGAACCGGGAAAGCCCGGCCATGATCCGGCAGCGGCTTGCCGCCCTGTCGGACCTCGTCCATGAACGCTGGCGCCAGATCGGCAATCCCTATCCACTTGAAATCCGGAACGAGATCCTGAATTGATGTCCTGCGTCAGGCCGGACAGGAAGGAATCCGTCATTGCACCGCCAGTCGATCCGCTCGGCCCTGCACTATGCGGCGCTCTTTGCCCTGTATCTCGCTGCCATCATGCTGCTGCCCGCGCTTGCCGAACTCTATCACGGCAACGACGACTGGCAGACCTTCGCCCTGTCCGCCTTCTTCACGGGCGGCTTTTCCCTGGCCGTGGCGCTGGCAAGCAATGGCCCTCCCCCGCCCATGAACCTGCGATTCGGCTTTCTGCTCATCGGCCTGCTCTGGGGCGCCACCTGCCTTGCCGGTTCGGTGCCGCTGCTGGCGTTCGGCATGCCCCCCGTCGACGCCTTCTTCGAATCCGTCTCGGCAGTGACGACGACGGGCGCGACGGTCATTTCCGGGCTGGACCACGCCTCGCCGGGCCTTCTGCTCTGGCGGTCGCTGCTGCAATGGATAGGCGGCGTCGGCGTCATCGTGCTCGGCCTGTTCGTGCTGCCCTATCTGCAGGTGGGCGGCATCGCCCATTTCCGCATCGATCCGAGCGGGGTGAGCGAGCAGCCCTTCTCCCGCCTCAATACGTTCGGCATGGGCATCCTCGTCGTGTACACCGTGCTGACGCTGCTGTGCGCCATTGCCTATGCGGCGGCGGGAATGGGAGCCTTCGATGCCTTCAATCATGCACTGACCACGGTTTCGACGGCCGGGTTCTCCACGCATGACGATTCATTCGGCGCCTATGCCGACCAGCCGGCAGTGCTCTGGGTCGGCATGTTGTTCATGTTCCTTGGGGCACTGCCCTTCTCCATCCTGATCCTGCTCGCCCTGCGGGGACGATCCGACATATTCGCAGACCCGCAGATCCGGCTCTTTGCCGCCTATGCCGGCGCGCTGGTGGCGGCGGCTGCCCTCTATCTGGAGGCGAACACGGACGCGGATCACCTGCAGACCGTGACGCTCGCCGCATTCAATTTCATGTCGATCGTCACCACGACGGGATTCGCGGCCGGCGATTTCACCGCCTATGGCCCCTTCGCCGTCGCCATCGGTTTCCTTGCCATGCTGCTCGGCGGCTGTTCGGGATCGACCAGCGGCGGCATCAAGGCCTATCGCTTCATCATCCTGTTCGGCATCATCAGGAACGGGGTGCGCAAGCTGGTCTTCCCGCATCTGGTCGAGACGATCCACTATGGCCAGCATCCCGTCAGCGCCGAGCTCGAGCGCGCCGTGGTGCTGTATCTGGGGTCATTTCTCGCCCTGTGGGCCGCAGGAACCATCCTCCTCGCCATGACCGGAGTCGACTTCCTTTCGGCGCTGAGCGGCACCTTGTCCGCCCTGATGAATGTCGGGCCGGGTCTCGGAGACGAGATCGGGCCGGCCGGGAACTACGCCATCATGCCGGACGGGGCGAAATGGATCCTGTCCCTGGCCATGCTGTTCGGCCGGCTCGAGATCCTGCCGGTCCTGGTGCTGCTCTCACCCGTCTTCTGGATGCGGTGAATTGCTTGCACCACAGCCGTAACTGCACTAGAGCATAAAGTCGGGAGAGCTTCGTTCATATTAGCAAAATCAAATAGTTAAGCCGCGCGGGCGTGGCGAAATGGTATACGCAAGGCACTTAAAATGCCTCGGCTTCGGCCATGCGGGTTCGAGTCCCGCCGCCCGCACCACCCATTCCCCACTCCTGCAAATGCCTGTCTGCCGGCACCCATCTGCAGACGCCAACCGGCAGACCGGCATGGCGCCTGCGATCCTGGCGGCCCTTGCCGCACCGGCCGGCTCATTGCCGCACACGATTCGAACAACGGAAAATAAAACCTTAAGTTGCAATTCCGGAATCGCTCCATAGCCCGGCATCGGCAAACCCGGTACTGTTGCACTCGTGGATGGGGCAGTGACGACACAGGCTGCTCCACCCGGCGGTGCGTTCCCCCAGCGCACCGCCGGTCCCGCCCGCGGGACGATTGCGGCAACCGGCCACCTTGATCCCGGCAATGCAGAATGCCATTGACGTTGCGGGTACGCGACGGCACCGTTCCGCGGGTCGCCAATCTCAGGGGAAGAATCATGACAGGCAGGCCGGATGTCCACGGATTCTATGACGAGCGGACAGGTTCCATCCAGTATGTGGTTGCCGATCCCTCGACAGGAAAGTGCGCCATAATCGATCCTGTCCTCGATTACGACGAGAAGTCGGGATGCACCGCGACCCGGCACGCCGATGCGATTCTCGCATTCATCCGCGAGAAGGGATACGGGCTATGCTGGATCCTCGACACGCATCCTCATGCCGACCATTTTTCAGCCGCGGACTATCTGAAGCGGCAGACCGGCGCGCCGACCGCCATCGGCGAAAAGGTGACCGAAGTCCAGAAGCTCTGGAAGGATTTCTACAACTGGCCGGACTTTCCCGCGGACGGTTCGCAATGGGACAAGCTGTTTGCCGACGGCGAGACCTTGCGGATCGGGAATCTGGAGGGGCGGGTGATGTTCTCGCCTGGCCATACGCTGGCCTCGATCACCTATGTCATTGGCGATGCCGCCTTCGTGCACGATACCCTCTTCATGCCCGATTCCGGCACGGCGCGCTGCGACTTCCCCGGCGGCAGCGCCCCGGCGCTGTGGCATTCGATCCAGCGGATTCTCGCTCTTCCGGACGATACGCGCCTGTTTACCGGGCATGACTACCGGCCGAATGGGCGGGAAGCGCGCTGGGAATCGACGGTGGCCGAGCAGAGGGCCACCAATTCGCACATGTCCGTATACAGGACCGAGGCCGAATACGTCGCCGCCAGGGAAGCGCGCGACAAAACCTTGCCGATGCCGAAGCTGATCCTGCACGCGCTGCAGATCAACATCAATGGCGGCCGGCTGCCCGAGCCCGAATCGAACGGGCGCCGCTATCTCAAGATCCCGCTCGACCTGCTCCAGGGCGCGGCCTGGGGCAGCTGACCCCATGGGCTGCCGGCCATGAGCCAGTCCGGAAGCGGCGGCATCGCCCAGCCATTCCTGGGGCAATGGCACTCCTACCGGCGGACCGTGGATTTCCTGGAGCGAAGGACGGTCGTCTTCCGGGGGGTCGCCACCATCACGCCCGGTTACTTTTCCGAAACCGGCGATGTGATCGTGAACGGGCAGCGCATGTCGGCCCGGCGCCGCTACCGGCTTGACCTTTCGGACGAAACCGTGTCGGTCAGTTTCGAGGACGGGCGGCCGTTCGTCCGGATCGACGGAAGCCCGCGGCAGGTCCTTACCCATCTTTGCGGCGAGGATTCCTATCGGGGCCTGCTCCTGTTTGCGGACAGGGAGCGCTGGCTGGAACTCTGGCGCGTGGCGGGACCGCGAAAGCGATACATATCCCTTGGCCGATATACGCGGATTGGCTGACCGAGACCGTCCGGCGGCCCCCGGGGAAGGCAAGGAAAGGACAGGAAATGCAGGCAGTCGTGCTCGACAGGAGCGACGTGGAAAGGTTCGGCGAGGATCCGGCTGCCACTTTTCGCGCCAACCTGCAGGCAGTCAGGGAAAGAATCGCCGGCGCCTGCGCCCGGGCGGGACGGGATCCGGCCTCGGTTCGCCTGCTGCCGGTGACCAAGACCGTTCCGGCGCATATCCTGCGGCTCGCTTTCGAGGCCGGCATCCGCGCCATGGGAGAAAACAAGGTGCAGGAGGCGCTCGCCAAGCACGAAGCGCTGTCCGGCCTCGGCATCGAGTGGAGCCTGATCGGTCACCTGCAGACCAACAAGATCAAGTACGTCACCCGCTTCGCCAGCGAGTTTCATGCGCTGGACAGCCTCAGGCTTGCCGAAGGCCTGAACCGGAGGCTGGAGCGCGAGGACCGGTTCCTGGACGTCTTCGTCCAGGTCAATACTTCCGGCGAGGCCAGCAAGTTCGGGCTAGAGCCGGAGGACGTGCTGCGCTTCGTCGAAGGGCTGCATCAATATCCGCGCTTGCGGCCGCGCGGGCTCATGACGCTTGCCCTGTTCTCCTCCGACATGGCAAAGGTGCGGCCGTGTTTCGTGCGCCTGCGCGAATTGCGCGATCGGGCGGCGACGGTGCATGCGGGAGTGACGGAACTGTCGATGGGCATGACCGGAGATTTCGAGGCGGCCATCGAGGAGGGCGCGACGGTCGTGCGAGTCGGCCAGGCGATCTTCGGCAGGAGGCCGACGCCCGACAGCGATTACTGGCCAGGAGCAGCGCCATGACCGATGTGATCTCGATCCAGAGCCAGGTCGTATACGGCCATGTCGGCAACAGCGCCGCGGTCTTTCCGATGCAGGCCAAGGGCCTTTCCGTCGCCGCGGTGCCGACGGCGCTGCTGTCCAACCATCCGCATTACCCGACCATGCATGGCACGATCCTGGAGAGCGATCTGGTCGCGGGCCTGCTGCGCGGCGTCGAGGAACGCGGACTGATCGAGCGCGCCAGGGTAATCTTGACCGGCTATCTCGGCTCGCCGGAAAATGCGCAGGAGGTCGCAGCCTTCGTCGAGCGGGCGCTGCGCCGCAATCCGGATCTGCTCTACATCTGCGATCCGGTCATGGGCGATGATGATCTCGGCATCTTCGTCCGCGACGGGCTTGTCGACGTCTTCCGCGACCGGCTGGCGCCGATGGCGGCGATCGTCACGCCCAACCAGTTCGAGCTGGAACTCCTGTCCGGCCTGCCGGCACGCAGTCGGGACGCGCTGCACGAGGCCATGCTGTCGCTCGCCGGCAGAGGCACGCGCGGCGCCGCGGTGACAGGTTGCGTGCTGGAAGATACCCCGTCCGGAGCGATCGAAACCGTCGCCTGGGACATGCGGGAACTGACGCGCACCGCCGTCGGGCGCCTGCCCATCCGACCGTGCGGAACTGGCGATCTCTTTGCCGGCCTGCTCGTCGCCCGCCTTTGCGCCGGCCGTAACCTGCACGAAGCAGCTGCCGCCGCCACGCAGGAGATCCATGCCGTGCTGCGCCGGACGCAGGCGGAAAATTCGGGCGAAATGGCGATTGCAGGCTTCCCCTTCGCACGGGACGCGGAATTCACCGCCTGAGCCGGGACCGCGTCAGCCCGCCGCCATCTCCTGCCCGTACGGATAGCCGTGCAGGATGTCCATGCGGATCGCCGATCGCGCCGCTTCGGGGTCCCGGGCGACAATTGCGTCGTATGCATCCTGGTGATGGGTGACGACGCCGCGGAAGAGTTGCTCGTCCGGCACGGTCTGGCGGATCACCGGGCCCATATGCAGCCATAGCGGCTCAAGCAGCTGTGCGATGAAGCTGAGGCGGCTCATCTGCGCGATCATCATGTGGAAATGGAAATTGGCCTCGAGGAAGAGATCGAGATCGTTTTCCTGCGCCGAGCGGCGGATGTCTTCGAGGTGACCGCGCAGCGTCGCGGTCTCCTCCTCGGACCGTTCCACCGCCGCTCGTTCCACGGTCACCGTTTCCAGGGCGATGCGCAAGGTCGCGATGTCCCGGAGCTGCTTGGCGGACAGCTCGGGCACCATCATGGTCCGGTTCGGGGTCGAAACGACGCAGCCCATGCTTTCCAGTCTTTGCAGCGCGTCGCGGACCGGGATCAGGCTGGTGCCCAGACTGGCGGCAAGATCGCGCAGCACCAGTTTCTGGCCAGGCCGGAATCGCCCGGACATCAGGTTCTGCTTCAGGATCGAGTGAATCTGTTCATGCAGCACTTCCCCGCCCGCCAGCGGCAGCAGGGGAACAATCGGCACGGGCAAGGCGGCCATCGGCTCCGGTTCCTGTGAACTCCTCTCCCCCCGGCGAGGTCATTTGCAGTTTGCCGGCGCAGGTCGCCCCGCGCCGGCAGGCTTGCCTCAGCTCAGATCGATCTGTTCCGCCATTCGCCATTCATGCGTCTGGTCGACGGTCCGGATCAGCCGATCGACCAGCTCATTGACTTCGGCCTCCTCGATGATCATCGGCGGGCACACCGCCAGAGTATCGCCGATGGCGCGCACGATCAGCCCGTTCTGGTGCGCGATTGCCGCCCCCTTTGCGCCGACGCGGCCGAAGGTGCCGAACGGGCGGCCGCTCTCCTTGTCTGCCACCAGCTCGACGGCCGCGATCAGGCCGGCGCCGCGCACTTCCCCGACCAGAGGATGCGCCTTGAGCTCGGCCAGACGGCGGTGCAGCAGTTCACCCATGCGGGCGGCATTGGCGTAGAGGCCGCGCTCCTCGATGATCTTCAGGTTTTCCAGTCCCACGGCCGTGGCCACCGGATGACCGGAAGCGGTGAATCCATGGCCGAAAGTGCCGATCCTGGCGCTGTTGTCGGCGATGGCATTGTAGATCGCCTCCGTGAACACCACTGCCGCCAGCGGCATGTAGGACGAGGTCAGCTGCTTGGAGATCACCATGATGTCCGGCGTGAAGCCGTAATGGACGCAGCCGAACGGACTTCCCAGCCGGCCGAATCCGTTGATGACCTCGTCCGAAACCAGCAGGATGTCATATTTGCGGCACAGCGCCTCGATGCCCTGCCAGTAGCCCTTCGGCGGCGGAATGACCCCGCCGGCGGCCATCAGCGGCTCGCCGATGAAGGCGGCGATGGTCTGCGGCCCCTCCTCCAGGATCACGGCCTCTGCCTCAGCGATGAGCCGGGCGGTGAACTGCTCCTCGCTCTCGCCCGGCAGCCCCGAGCGGTAGAGATGGGGGCAGGTCAGGTGCCGCACCGGAATGGCCGGCAAGTCGAAATCGCGATGATTGTTAGGCAGGCCGGTGAGGCTGCCGGAGGCAATGGTAATGCCGTGATAGGCGCGCGTTCGGGCGAGGAACTTCTTCTTCTCCGGCCGTCCGAGCGCATTGTTCATGTACCAGACCATCTTGACGACGGTGTCATTGGCTTCCGAACCGGAATTGGTGAAAAAGACCCGCGTCAGATTTTCCGGCGTCATCTCGACGATCTTCTCGGCAAGGCGGATCGACGGATCATGCGACTTGTGCGCGAAGGTGTGATAGTAGGGCAGCTTCGCCATCTGGTCGGCGGCGGCCTTGACCAGGCGGGGCTCCTCGAACCCGACGGCGACCGACCACAGGCCGGCGAGCGCCTCGATATATTCCTTGCCGCTGTCGTCGTAGACATAGATCCCCTTGCCGCGCTCGATGATGACGGGGCCCTGCCGCTCGTGCGCCCGCGCATCGGTGTAGGGATGCAGGGTGAAGCTTATATCGGCATGGGCAAGCGAGTTGGACAGTCGGTTTGACACGATAGGCTCCTCCGTTCGGCAAGGAGAGACGCCGGGCGGCATCCCTGTGCCGATGTTATAACAGAATTCGCCGCGGGGGAGAACCCGGCAAACCGGTGGACATGCGGGGCAGGCCGGGCAATATGCGGCTGCCGCCCTGGCGCGGCCTGACGATGGAGGGAAGGATGGAAGGTCTGGCCTGGCCGGAGAACGATTTCGCCGACTGGATCGGCTTCACGGAGACCGCAAGCGAAGTGCTGACGAGTTCGCTTGTCGAGCGGTTCCTGGCGGTCGTGCCCGGCCAGTCGCAGGAGCCGGAACTGCCATTGGGGCTGCACTGGTGTCTCGCGCCGATCGCCGAGCCGGCGGAAGGGCTCGGACCTGACGGCCACCCCCGGGTCGGCCTGCATCTGCCCCCGATACCATTGCCCCGGCGCATGTGGGCCGGCGGCAGGCTTGTCTTCCATGACGGATTGCGGATCGGCGACGAGGTGCGGCGGGTGTCATCGGTAGAGTCGATCACCCGCAAGACCGGCCGGACCGGGCAGCTCGTCTTCGTCACCGTGCAGCACGAGATCCACACCGGGAGAGGGCTCGCCATCGACGAATTCCAGGACCTGGTCTATCGCGAGCCGCCGGACCGCGAGCGGCAGAAGCCTGCGGAGGCTGCGACGACGCCCGCGGCAGGCGAAGCGCGCCAGCGCATCGTCACCGATCCCGTCCTGCTGTTCCGCTATTCCGCCATCACGTTCAATGGCCACCGCATCCATTACGATCATCCCTATGCGACGCAGGTGGAAGACTATCCTGGCCTCGTCGTCCACGGGCCGCTGATGGCGACATTGCTCGCAAATCTCGCCCGCAGGGAACTTGGCAGCCTGTCGCGGTTCAGCTTTCGCGGCCAGTCGCCCCTGATCTGCGGCGAGACCCTCGAGCTTCACGCGGCGCCGGGGGAGAACGGGCTGGCGCTCGAAGCCCGCAGCGGCACGGATGGACGCATCGTGATGACGGCAGAAGCGGCGTGACCGCGGGCCGCGCCGGCATCGGCGCCGCCGATGGGGCGGGTCAGATCCTGCCGAGGCGCAGGGCGACCGGCCAGCTCACCTGCCGGCGGTCCTCACCCCAACGCTCCGCGAGATCCCCGGCGAAGCGGTCCAGCATCGCCCCCTGCCCGGCCTCGCGCGCATTGCGCACCGCCGACCAGGTCGAGACATAGCCGAGAAATTCTCCGGGACCCCATTCACAGGTGATCGCCAGTTCCGGCGGCGGCAACTCCTCGAAAGGGAAGTCGATGCCGGCATATCCCTCGTCCACCATCCGCCGTTCCGGCGGCCAGTACCGTCCGATTTCCTCCCGGTAGAAGCGGAGGAAGCGCTGCTGGATTTCCTCTCCTGCGATCCGCACAACGCCATAGCTGATCAGCGCCAGCAGGCCGTCCCGTGCCGCCACCCTGCGAACTTCCCGGTAGAAGGCCGGAAGGTCGAACCAGTGCGCCGCCTGCGCCGCGGCGACGAGATCGATGCTGCCGTCCGGCAGCGGCAATCCTTCCGCATTGCCCGCGACCCAGGCGATGCGCGGATGCGGTTCCGCGCTGGCAAGCTGGGCCGCGCTCGGGTCGATGCCGGTAACCTTGTCGAAATGGCCGGCAAGCTGCACCGTCAGCTGGCCCGTGCCGCAGCCGACATCCGCCGCGTGGCCGCGGCCCGGCGACAGCTCGGCGAGGCGGCGCGAAAGTTCGGCCGGATAGACCGGGCGGAACCGGGCATAGTTCTCGCCGCCCTCGTCGAACCAGTTCCTGCGCCACGCGCTGCCGTTCATGCTGCCTCCACGAGGATTGCGCCCATCACGCCGTCGGTCGCTGCAGGACAAGACGCGGCGTCAGCGCCGCGGGATCGACCCGCAGCTCGATCAGGGCAGGCTTGCCCGCCGCAAGCGCCCGGTCCAGCGCCGCGGGAAAGTCCTCGCCGCGCTCCACAGCC
This sequence comes from uncultured Rhizobiaceae bacterium, assembly GCA_964386015.1. Taxonomy (GTDB): domain Bacteria; phylum Pseudomonadota; class Alphaproteobacteria; order Rhizobiales; family Rhizobiaceae; genus CAYLGY01. Next base: position 14,647 of record CAYLSN010000006.1, read on the forward strand.
TCGCCATGCCCTCCATAGGCGCGGGCGAGCGCGGCAAAATCCGGATTGACGAGGTCGGTGCCCGATACCCGGCCGGGATAGTGCCGCTCCTGATGCATGCGGATGGTGCCGTACATGCCGTTATTGGAGATGATCGCCACAATGGCGGCGCCGTACTGGCAGGCCGTGCCGAACTCCTGCATCGTCATCTGGAAGCAGCCGTCTCCGGCCAGGCATACCACCGTCCGGTCCGGACAGGCGAGCTTCGCCGCGACCGCCGCCGGCAGGCCATAGCCCATGGAACCGGAAGTCGGAGCGAGCTGCGTGCGCCATTTCTTGTAGCGGAAATATCGATGCAGCCAGGCGGAATAGTTGCCGGCGCCATTGGTGACGATCGCATCCTCCGGCAAGGTCTGCGACAGATGCAGCACCACTTCCTCCATGCGGACGGCGCCCGGGGTCGGCTGCGGCTTCTGCCACTCCAGATAGTCGACGCGCGCCGCCTCGCGCCAGGCCGCCCAGTCCGGTTTCCCGCGGGGAGCGACGGAGGCGAGCCGGCGCAGAAGGTCGGCCGGCCGCGCGACAATGGCGAGGTCCGGCCGGTAGACGCGGCCGATCTCGGACGGATCCGGGTAGACGTGAACAAGCGATTGCTGCGGCTTCGGCACGGCGACGAGCGAATAGCCGCTGGTCGTCATCTCGCCGAGGCGGGCACCGAGCACCAGCAGCAGGTCGGCATCGCGCACCCGCTGCGCCAGCGCCGGATTGACGCCGATGCCGATGTCGCCGACATAACATTCGTGACGGTTGTCGAGATAGTCCTGGCAGCGGAACGACGCACCGACGGGCAGGTTCCAGCCTGCCGCGAACCGGGCGAGATCGGCCGCGGCCCCGGCGGACCATCCGCCGCCGCCGACGATCGCCAGCGGACGGCGCGCCTGCTCCAGCCGGTCCACGAGCGCTTGCACCCCTTCCCCGCTCACATCGTTGACCGGCAGGTTGGCGGGCGGAACGTCGGCGACCTCGGCGCTGGAGGAGAGCATGTCCTCCGGCAGGGCCAGCACGACGGGCCCCGGCCGGCCCGACTGCGCGACGTGGAAGGCATGGCTGACATATTCGGGGATCCGCTCGACGACATCGATCTCGGCCACCCATTTCGCGAGCGGGCCGAACATGGCGCGGTAGTCGACCTCCTGAAAGGCTTCGCGATCGCGCTGGTGCCGGGCAACCTGGCCGATGAACAGGATCATCGGCGTCGAATCCTGGAAGGCGACATGAACGCCGGAGGAGGCATTGGTGGCGCCGGGCCCGCGCGTGACGAAGGCCACTCCCGGGCGGCCGGTAAGCTTGCCCGTTGCTTCGGCCATCATGGCGGCGCCGCCTTCCTGGCGGCAGACGACGGTCTGGATGCCGCTGCCGTGGAGCCCGTCGAGAGCGGCCAGAAAGCTCTCGCCCGGGATGCAGAACACCCTTTCCACGCCCTGGATCTTCAGCTGGTCGACCAGGATCTGCCCGCCATGGCGCGGGCCGGAGCGGCTGTCGGAAGGGAGTTCGGTCATGTGGATGATTCCTCGCTATCGAGCCTCGTTTCGCCGAACAGGCGGGACATTACAAGGCGTGGCTTCGCGGCTTCCACCTCGTTTGCCGCCATGAAGGACGATTTGCCGCCTTCCAGCTCGACCGGAAGCACCATGACACGCACGAAGGCTGCGTTCACGATGCCGGTATTGGTCCCCACCACCATGTCCAGTCCGGTTTCGAACCAGGCATGGCCTGATTCCAGCCGCTCGATCGTGTCCCCGATCTCCGCCAGCAGGCGGCCCTTGACGAGCCGCCGCATGCCGGGCCCGCGATGGCCATGCCGCGGCGTGGCGGCGCCCGGCGGCGATTCGATGCGGTCGGCGCGAACCAGGAAGGGCGGACCGAAGGCAGGGCGCACGACCTGCGAGCGGACGATCTCCGCCTGCTGCAGGAACGGCATGCCGGCCGGCGCCACCTCGAAGATCCAGCCGGCCGCATCGGCCCGGATGGCGGATCCCGGCTCGGCAAAGCCGCCGTCGTCGGCGCCGAGCGTGCCGCCCGGGGAAAGGATCACTCCGCCGTTCGGAGCATAGACGAAGCAGCATCCGCGCGAGGCGGCGGTCTGCATGCCCGGGGCAAGATCGTAGACCGTGATGCGCAGCGCCGGCCGCGCGGGCGTGGAGCGGGTGGTCATTTCCGCACTCCCCCCGCCCGGGCTTGGCCGAGAATGCTGCGCAGGATCAGCGAATCCGGCGTCAGATATTCGTCGAGAATGTCGAAATGGTTCCTGCCGGAAAGCACATGCAGCTCCGGGCGCAGGCCGCTGCGGTGGAGGTGATGGAAGTAGCGGAAGCTCTGGTCGATCCATTGCCAGGGCTCGAGCCCGCCCGCCACGACCGCGACGGGACATTGCAGCAGCGGTGGCCGCCGTTCCATATTGTGGCGGCCGATGATTTCGTCCGTCAGCTTCAGCTGGGCGTTGATCGAAGTGAGGCGCGCCGGCGCCGGATCGTAGATGCCGCTGATCAGGGTCGCGCCGCGCAATGCCGCGCCGTCGACGCCTCTCGCCTTCCAGTCATGCGCGAGGATGCCGGCGCCGAGATGGGCGCCGGCGGAATGGCCCGACAGCGTGACATTTGCCGGATCGCCGCCGAAGTCGCCGATCCGGCGCAGCACCCATTCCATGGCGGCGAGCGCCGAGTCGACCACTCCGTCGAGCGTCGAATCGGGGCAGAGTTCGTAGTTGACGATGACGGTCGTGATCCCCTCCGGAACAAGCGCGCCGGCGATGCAGGCAAAGTTGCGCTTGTCCTGCGCCCGCCAGTAGCCGCCGTGGAAATAGACGTGCACCGGAGCGCCGCCGCCCGCTGCCGGATAGACGTCCAGCCTGCGCCGCGGATGGTCGCCATAGGCAAGGTCGGCATGGCGTTCAAGATCCCGCAGCGCGCGCTCGTTGAAGGGATCGCGCTTCTTCCGGTATGTTTCGAAATCGGGAAAGGCTTTCTGGGGATTGTACTGGAATTCGAGCTCGTCCGGAGTCAGACTGGACCAGACTGGCGGATGTTCATGCATGGATGCCTCCCCCGGAACCATTCCCGGGAACCCCTTGCGGTCCCGGGCAAAAAATGGTTCACATATCTGTGACAATTGATACGGATTTGGGCGTATCGGTCAAGCAATGGAGGCAGTCGAATCGCGTGAAGATCACGGACCTCACCTTCATTCCGCTGACTGCGCCGCTTGCGCAAGGCAAGGCATACGGCATGTCCAAGGCGCTGGCGACTGGCCGCCAGTCGACGCTGGTCCGCCTGACACTGGAGGACGGGACCCAGGGTTATGGCGAGGCGTGGGGCATGCCGTCCGTCAATCTCGCCTATGCCCCCTTTCTTGCCAGCTATCTCGTCGGCACCGATGTGTTCGCCATCGAACACGCCTTCGACCGCATCATCGCCCGCCACTATCATTTCGGCGTGCAGAACCAGATGATGGCGACATCGCGGCCAAGGATGCCATCGGCAAGGTGCTCGGGCTTCCCGTATCGCAGCTGATCGGCGGACGGCGGACGCAGGAGATTCCGTTCTATGCCTCCGGGGGATATCTGACCGAGACGCCGGAGGATGATTTCCGGCCGCAGATCGAGGAGATGGCGGCCGCGGGATATGGTGCGGTCAAGATCAAGATCGGACTGTCGCCCCGCAGCGACGAAGTGCGGGTACGCACGGCGCGCACCATCCTCGGCGGCGAGGTCGAACTGCTTGTCGACATCAATTCGAACTACACGCTCGATCTCGCGCGGGAATCGGTGGCGCGTCTGGAGCCGTACGATATCGGCTGGGTCGAGGAGCCGCTGGCGCCGGCGGATTTCGACGGGCTGGCGCGGCTGAACGCTGCGACGAAGATCCCGGTCGCGACCGGGGAAGCCCTCTACACGGTCTTCGACTTCAAGCGGCTCGCCGACCTGCGGGCCGCCGACATCCTCCAGCCCGACCTTACCCTGTGCGGGGGTTTCTGGCAGGGCCGGAAGATCGCGGAACTCGCCTATGCCGGGCACATGCGGCTGTCGCCGCATGTCTGGGGAGGCGCGGTGGGGTTGGCGGCCGCGCTGCACTTCATCGCCGCCCTGCCCGCCTATCCGCATGCAGACAATATCCCGAAGCCGGTGCTGCTCGAATATGATCTCGGCCAGAATCCATTGCGCAGCGACCTGCTGAAGTCGCCGCTGGTTCCCCGCGACGGAACCTTCGCGGTTCCCGACGGCCCCGGCCTCGGCATCGAGATCGATCCGGATGCGCTCGAACGTCATGCCGCGCGCTGAGCTTCAGGCCCCGCCGCCCGACGCTTTGCCTCGGGCGGGAGTGCTGGCGATCGACGGACTGAAGACGCATTTCTTCACCGAAGCCGGCGTCGTGCAGGCGGTGAACGGAGTCAGCCTGAGCGTGAACGAGGGCGAGACGCTGGCGAT
>CAYLSN010000006.1:19118-27116 GCA_964386015.1 uncultured Rhizobiaceae bacterium
TCCGGCAAGTCCGTGACCGGCCTCTCGGTCATGCGGCTGCTCGGCAGGACGAGCGCGCGCATCGTCGGCGGCACCATCCTGTTCCGCGACCGCAACGGCAGGGTCACGGATCTTCTGGCCTGTTCCGACGCCGAGATGCGCCGCCTGCGCGGCCGCGACATCGCCATGATCTTCCAGGATCCGATGTCCAGTCTCAATCCGGTCTTCACCATCGGCGACCAGATTGCCGAGCCGATCCGCCTCCACAGGAGAGAGGATCGCCGCGCCGCCCGCGCCAGGGCGCTCGACCTCCTGCGCGAGGTCGGCATCTCCGATCCGGAAAGCCGGATCGATTCCTATCCGCATCAGCTTTCCGGCGGCATGCGCCAGCGCGTCATGATTGCGCTTGCCCTGGCCTGCGGACCGCGCCTGCTGATCGCCGACGAGCCGACCACGGCGCTGGACGTGACGATCCAGGCCCAGATCATCGCGCTGCTGAAGAGCCTGCAGCAGGCGCATTCGATGGCGATGATCTTCGTCACGCACGACCTGAAGCTGGTCAGCGAGATCGCCGACAAGGTGGCGATCATGTATGCCGGTCAGATCGTCGAGGAAGGGCCGGCAGGAGAAGTGCTGGGCCGGCCGCGCCACCCCTATACGCGCGCGCTCCTCGACTGCATCCCGCGGCGCGAATACGGCACTGCCGGCAGGCAGGTCCTGAAGTCGATTCCGGGCATGCTGCCCGATCCGCTGCACCCTCCGGCCGGCTGCCGCTTCCACGAGCGATGCGCCTTCGCGACGCAAGGCTGCGCCCTCACCCTGCCGGAGCTCGAACCGGTTGCCGAAGGCCACCAGGTCCGATGCCTGCGCTGGAGGGAAATCCTGCCATGATTGCGACGGCGACCGTGGAAACGGCTGCATCGCCCCTGGTCGAGGGCAGCCGGCTGACCAAGCATTTCCATCTCGGAAGCGGCTTGTTCGGCTCCTCGGCGCCTGTGCGCGCGGTCGAGGCGGTCGACCTGACCGTGGCTTCCGGGGAAGTGCTCGGGATTGTCGGCGAATCCGGTTCCGGCAAGTCGACGCTCGGGCGCATGCTGCTGCGGCTGATCGAGCCGACGGCCGGCACGGTCCGGTTCGGGGGCACCGACCTTTCCGCGCTCGGTCCGGCGGAGCTGCGGCGCTTTCGCCGCCATATGCAGATGATCTTCCAGGATCCATTCGCCAGCCTCAACCCGCGCATGACGATCCGCGAGGCGCTGCTCGAGCCGATCCGGCTGCATCTCGGCATGAGTGGCAGGCAGGCCAATGAACTGGCGGAATCGCTGCTGCGGCAGGTGGGGTTGACGGCGGAACAGCTCGATCGCTATCCGCGCGCCTTCTCCGGCGGCCAGCGCCAGCGGGTGGCGATCGCCCGGGCTCTGGCGTCGCGGCCGGACTTCATCGTCGCCGACGAGCCGGTTTCGGCGCTGGACGTCTCTGTGCAGGCGGAAGTGGTCAACCTGCTGCAGTCGCTGCAGCGCGATCTCAGGCTGGCGCTGGTCTTCATCAGCCACGACCTGTCGGTGGTCGAGGTGATTTCCGATCGCGTCATGGTCCTGTACCTTGGCCGAGTCATGGAGACCGCCCCCACCGAGCGACTTTACCGGCACCCTGCGCATCCCTACACGGCGGCCCTGCTGCAGGCGATTCCAGGCAGCCGGCCGCCCGGCGAGCGCATGATCCTGAAAGGCGAGATTCCGAGTCCGGTCTCGCCGCCCTCCGGCTGCGTCTTCCGCACACGCTGTCCTTTCGCCATTGCCGACTGCGCGCGGATCGTCCCGGAGCTGCGCGAGGTGCATCCCGGACAGAAGAAGGCCTGCATTCGCGATGACCTCACGCTCTGACCGCCATCTTCCGGAAATGCGGGTGCTCGTCGCCGGCGGGCGCGGCTTCGTCGGCTCCCATGTCGTGCGCCACCTGCTGCGGCACGGCGCCCGACCGCATGTATTCGGGCCCGCCATGGATCCGGACCTGCTTGCCGACCTGCGCGGATCCGTTGGCGAAACCGAAGGCTCGGTCGAGGACATCGGCGCCATCCGGGCCGCCATCGCCAGTGCCGCGCCCGACGCCATCGTCACCACCGCCGCCTATGGGTCCGGCCGGCAGGGGCTCATGAAGTCCGGCGAGGCCGACGGCGACCGCGCCCTTTCGGTCAATGTCGCCGGGCTGCGCAACCTTTTCGAGGCCGCGCGCGAGGCGGGCGTCCGCCGGATCGTCTGGACGGATTCCACCGTGGTGTACGGACCGGCTGCCCGCTACCCGCAGGCGCGGGTGAACGAAGATGCGGAACGGGCGCCCCTCACCTTCTACGGCCTGACCAAGGTCCTCGGCGAGGACATTGCCCGTTACTACCGCGACCGGCACGGCATGCAGATCGTCGGGCTGCGCCTGCCGCTCGTCCTCGGTCCCGGCCTCTGGTACGCGGGCGCGGCGAGCGCGATTGCTGCGCTGATCGCCTCGGCCCGGCCCGGCCATCGCCATGAGGTCGCCTTTCACGACGACCCGATGGACCTGATGCATGTCGCCGACGCAGCGGCGGCCATCGCGGCCGCGCTCGATCCGCAGCGGGATTTCGCTGCCATATATAATGTCAACGGCTTCACCGCCCGTCTGTCCGACTTCATCGCCGAAGTCTCGCGAAGGGTCCCGGGCTGCCGGATCGAGCACAGGATCGTGCCGCCGGCGCTGACCTTCCCGCTCATCGACGACAGCCGTTTCCGCCGCGATGCGGCGTTCGAGCCGGCGCGGGGACTTGCCGATGTGGTGGACAGCATGCTTGCGCATGAGGAGGATGCATGATCGAACAACGGATCAAGGAAGCGGGACTCGTTCTGCCGGAGGCGGCAAAGCCGTCCTTCAACTACGTTCCCGTAACCGTTCATCGCGGCCTGGCGCATGTCAGCGGCCAGCTTCCGAAGGTGGACGGCGACGTTCGGGTAACCGGCAAGGTCGGGGCGGAGGTGGACCTGGAAACGGCGCGGGAGCAGGCGCGCATCTGCATCCTCCAGGGGCTGGCCTGCCTGAAGGCGGAGCTGGGATCGCTGGACCGGGTGGAGCGGATCCTCAAGGTCAATGGCTATGTCGCTTCGGCGCCCGGCTTCAACGATCAGCCGAAGGTGATCGATGCAGCATCGGACCTTCTCGCGCAGGTTTTCGGCGAGGCCGGCCGTCACGCGCGGGCGGCCGTGGGCGTCGCCGAGCTTCCGCGCAATGCGGCGGTGGAAATCGAGATGACGGTCGCGGTAAGGGACTGAGCAGTCCGGATCGCGCCGGTGGAACGGAGCTCGCGCCACCGGCAACGATCCCGCGGCCAGGAACGCGAGCAAGCGGTAAAGGACAGGGAGGATGTCATGACCGGAATCCATCTCAGAGGCGCTCTTGCCGGAGCGCTGCTGTCGGCATCAGCACTTTTCGGCTTCTCCGCCGCGGCGGAGGATCTGTACGGGCCGATCGACGGGAATGCGACCCGCGGCGGGACGCTCAACATGGGGCTGCTCGTCGAGCCGCCGGCGCTGGATCCGTTTCACCAGGCCGCCGATGCGCGCATCCGCGTGTCGCTGCTGATGTATCAGGGCCTGTTCTACGAGGGCGCAGGCGGCGAGGCCGTGCCGCTGCTGGCCGAGGGCTACGACGTCTCCGATGACGGCCTCGTCTACACGATCCGTCTCCGCCAGGGCGTGAAGTTCCACGACGGCAGCGAGATGGACGCCGACGACGTCGCCTACAGCTACAATTACCTGCGCGATCCGGCCAACGGTTCGCCAGGCGCCGGGGATTTCGCCATCGTGCAGTCGGTGGAGGCGGTCGATTCCCACACGGTCCGCTTCACCCTCACCCAGCCCAATGCCTCGCTGCCGATGACGCTCGGCAACAAGTATGGCGCGGTGGTGCCGGCGGGCTATTTCGATGACGAGAATGCCCGCAACCGCATGAACGAGGTGAGCGTCGGCACCGGCCCGTTCAAGCTCGTCGAGTTCAACCCGAACTCGAATCTGCTGCTTGCCCGCCACGAGGAATACTGGGAGGAAGGCGCTCCCTATCTCGACGAGATCAACTTCTCCTTCCTGCCCAACAGCGCCTCGATGCTGGTGGCGCTGCGCAACGGCCGGGTCGATCTCGTCAAGCTCGAGCGGCCGCAGGACGTGCAGCAGGTCAGGGAGATCGAGGGGCTGGAGATCGAGCGGTGGCCGTCGCTGAACCAGAAGGCCATCGATCTCGGCTCGGAGCTCAAGCCGCTGGATGATGTGCGGGTCCGCCAGGCGATCGCGCTTGCCGTCGATCGCGAGCAGATCATGCAGGGCGCCGTCGGCGAATTCGGCCAGGTCATCTACACCATGGTGGCCGGCATGGAGGATGCGTGGGGCGTTGCGAAGGAAGACCTTCCCAACATGCAGCGCGATGTCGAGGCGGCGAAGAAGCTGCTGGCGGAAGCGGGCCTTTCCAATGGCTTCGACCTGACCCTCACCACCATCAACGGCTATGACTGGATGGACCCGGCGGCGGTGACCCTGCGCGAGCAGCTGGCCGAGATCGGCGTCAATCTCGAGATCCAGCGCGTCGACCTCGGCGTGTGGGTCGACCGGTTCCGGTCGCGGCAGATGGGGTTCACCTTCAATGACTGGGCGACGCAGCCCGATCCCAACCTGCTGTTCTACCGCCACTTCCACAAGCAGCCGGAAGGGGCCGACTTCCGCAACTGGAACCATGAAGAGGCAAGCCGGCTGCTGGACGAGGGCCGGGCCGAGAACGACCCGCAGAAGCGGCGGGAAATCTACAATCAGTTCCAGAAGGTTCTCGCCGAGTCCGTGCCGACCATCATGCTGTTCTCCGCGGACCATGTGACCGTGCGCAACAGCAAGGTGCAGAACTTCACGCAGCACCCGACCGGCTGGTATTACGGTCTCGTGCGCACCTGGCTCTCCGAATAGCCGGAACCGCGGGGCGGGCTGCCCGCCCGCCCCGCCTCGATCCGCCCGGACAGGAAACATGGCCAGCTATCTGATCAAGAGACTCGGCAGCTCGCTCCTGACGGCCCTTCTTGCCAGCATGCTCGTCTTCCTGCTCGTGCGGCTGGTACCGGGCGACGTCGTGGCGCAGATGATGGGACAGGCCGGCGGCGAGACCGCGGAGAAGGCGATGCGCGAGTTCTTCGGCCTCGACCGGCCCCTGTACAGCCAGTATGCGAGCTGGCTCGCCAATGTCCTGCAGGGCGATCTCGGCACCAGCTGGACCCGCGGGCGCCCGGTGTCGCAAATGGTCGGCGCCGCCTTCCTGGTGACGCTGGAGCTCGGGCTGATCACCCTTGCCGTCGCGACCCTGATCGGCGTCCCGCTCGGCATTCTCGCCGGGATCCGGGAAGGCAGGCTGCTCGACAATGTCATCCAGAGTTTCAACCTGCTGGGACTGGCGGCGCCCGTCTTCTGGGTCGGGCTGATGCTGCTGGTTGCGGTTTCCAGCCTGTTCGCCTGGTCCCCTCCCCTGCACTTCACGCCGCCGACCCGTTCGCTGGCCGACAATCTGGCGATCCTTGCCCTGCCGGTCGCCAGCCTCGCCCTCCTGCAGGCCGCGGCCTACAGCCAGTTCGTGCGGCAGAACGTGGTCTCGGCACTCAATCAGGAATATGTGCGGACGGCGGAAGCCAAGGGCGTGCCGATCCATCTGATCTTCTTCAAGCACATCCTGCGCAATGTGCTCATTCCGATCATCACCTTCATGGGGCTGATCCTCATCCAGATCCTCGGCGGCGTCGTCATCATCGAATCCCTTTTTGCCCTGCCGGGACTCGGCCGCCTGCTGCTGACCGCCATCGAGACGCGCGACTATCCGGTGGTGCAGGGCGCCCTGCTGGTCGTGGTCGTCACCGCCATGGTGATCAACCTGATCGTCGATCTCGCCTATCGCCTGATCGACCCGCGCATGCGCGAGGCAAGGCCATGAGCGCCGCCGCCCAGTCCGCAATTGCCGGAGCCTCGCAGGGAATCCGCCGCGCCGCGCGACGCGTCCTGCGCGAGCCGGGCCTTGCACTCGGTCTGGCCCTGATCCTGTTCCTGGCGCTCATCGCCTTCTTTCCCTGGCTCTTCACCGCCCGATCGCCCTATGCGATCTCGATCGCCGATGCGATGCAGCCGCCCTCCGCCGCGCACTGGTTCGGCACCGACGATGTCGGGCGCGACATCTTCGCCCGGGTCGTCTACGGCACGAGGGTCACCCTGTCGATCTGCGCCGGCTCGCTGCTGATCTCCGCCATTGCCGGCGGTGCGCTCGGCATGATTTCCGGCTATTTCGGCGGCTGGCTCGACCAGGCACTGGGCCGGCTCATCGACGTCATGCTCAGCTTCCCGCCCATCATCCTCGGCGTCATCATTACCGGCGTGCTCGGCCCGCAGGTGCACAATCTCGTGCTGGCGCTCTCGATCGTCTACCTGCCCGTCTTCTTCCGCGTTGCGCGCGCGGGCGCCATGGCCGAGGCCAGCCGCAACTATGTCGAGGCCGCCCGCAGCATCGGTCTCGGGGAATTCGCGGTGCTGTGGCGGCATGTCCGGCGCAATGTCATGCCGCTGATCCTCATCCAGTACATGATCCTGTTTCCGCTGATCCTGCAGATCCAGGCAGCGCTCGGATTTCTCGGCCTCGGCGTGCAGCCGCCGACCCCGGATTGGGGCGCGATCCTGGAGCAGGCCAAGGACTATATCCTGTTCGCGCCCTGGATGTCGGTGTTTCCGGGCGCGGCGGTGCTGATCACGGCGCTGGCGCTCATGCTGGTCGGACGCTCGCTGCAGCGGCGGCTCGACAGCAGGTAGGGCATGATCCCGGAAAGTGGAAGCCACTTTCCGGAAAAGATCATGCCCCAGCAAACAGAACATGATCCCGAACCGCAGGTCCGCGTCAGCGAAAAGTGGAAGCCACTTTCCGGAAAGCCGTGACGAGAGCCGGACCGGGTTGCCGGTTCGGCCGGGACCGCATCACGATCCCGGGGCTCAGATCGAATTGCTGGCAGCGAGGATGCGCAGCAGGTAGTTGCGGATCGCCTCCTGTGCGGCAGCGGCATCCCGGGCCCGCAACGCCTCGACAATCTCCGAGTTCTCGCGCCAGGCGGCAAGCCGGATCGCCGCCAGCGGTCCCGGATGCCCTCCCGGCCTGCTCCAGCCTGCCCGGCGGCGCGAGGTGACGATCTGTTCGAAGATCGAGATGATGAACCGGTTGTGCGTCGCCCGGGCGATCGCGAGGTGCAGCGCGTATTTGCGCTCCTTGAACTCTTCCCAGCTATCGGCGTGGCGCATGGCTTCGAGGCAGCTTCCGATCTGCGCCAGATCCGCATCCGTCGCCCGCTCCACGGCGAGCTGCGGCAAATATGGCTCGAACAGCAGCCTCGCCTCCAGGAGCTCCGCCAGCGTGAACTCCTCCTCTGCCGGAGCCTCCGCCGGCATGTTTCCGGCGACGAAAGTGCCGCGACCCACCTGACGCACGATCAGGCCTTCCGATGCCAGCCGTTCCATCACCTTGCGCACGGTGTTGCGCGCGGCGCGAAACCGCAAGGCGAGTTCGCGCTCCGTCGGCAGGCGGCTTCCGGACGGATAGGTTCCGTTGGCGATTCCGTGCCGGATCTGGCGGTAGATGTTCCGGCGGTCGGTTTCCGCCTTGACGCGGACGCCGCCCGAATGTGGTGCAATGTCAAGCATCCCGGATCGCTGCGTCTCCGTTCCTGCCAATCCATGGACTTCTGCATAGCCTATATCATCCCGCGGGCAAGTTGGACACCATTGCGGGGCATGCCGGGAATTCCGCCCGGGCGGACATTGCCGCGCCCGCGGGAGGGGTGGCCGGACAGCCACTTCCGCTTTAACGTAATTTTCACAATACAATCTATAGGTGTATTGTTCCCTTGCGGTTTGGCGCAAGTCCCCCTTTCAAGTGCGACAACCGCTGGCGGGCGAGCCCGGGCTCGCCCGCCAAGTTCCCGGTGCGCCTCTACCCAAGCGG
>CAYLSN010000007.1:0-26718 GCA_964386015.1 uncultured Rhizobiaceae bacterium
GGCTGGGTGCATGAGATCAAGTTCGACGGCTACCGGCTGCAGGCGCGCGTCGCGGACGGCGCGGCGGCGCTGCTCACACGGAGCGGCCTCGACTGGACCGACCGTTTCGGCACGGCGATCGCGGAAGCGCTTGCCGGCCTGCCGGTACGCGAGGCGATCCTCGACGGCGAACTGGTGGTGGAGACCTCAGCGGGCGTGTCCGACTTCCCGGCGCTGCAGGCCGATCTCAGCGCCGGGCGCACGGACCGGTTCGTCTACTACGCATTCGATCTGCTCTATCTGGACGGAAAGGACCTGCGCGGCGCGGCATTGCTCGACCGGAAAGCGGCCCTGGCACGGCTGCTCGAGGGATCGGCCGGCCCGCTCGGATTCAGCGAGCATTTCGAGGAAAGCGGCGAGATGGTGCTGCGGCATGCCTGCCGGCTCAGCCTCGAAGGCGTCGTCTCCAAGCGGGCGAAGGGCAAGTATCGCTCCGGGCGCGGCCGCGACTGGATCAAGTCGAAATGCAGCAGCCGCCAGGAGCTCGTCATCGGCGGCTATGTTCCCTCGACAACCTCCAGGAACGCCATCGGCTCGCTCGTCCTCGGGGTGAACGAAAAGGGAGGTCTGCGCCATGTCGGACGGGTCGGCACCGGCTTCAGCCGGGTGGTCGCAGAGGATCTTTTCCGGCGGCTGAAGGCGATCGGGCGCGACCGCAGCCCGTTCGCCGATCCGCTGGATGCGGTAGCGCGCCGGGGGGTGCGCTTCGTCGAGCCGCAGCTGGTCGCCGAAGTCGAGTTCCGCGACTGGACCGCGGACGGACGCCTGCGCCATGCGGCCTTCCGCGGCCTGCGCGAGGACAAGCCGGCCTCCGAGGTGGCGCGCGAGGATCCGGGCGGTACCGCCGCGCCGGTGCCCAGGCCGAAGGTGACGCTGACGCATCCGGACCGCGTCTACTGGAAGGATGCCGGTGTCACCAAGGAGGGTCTGGCCAGCTACTATGCGCAGGTCTGGCGCTTCATGGCTCCCCATGCCGAGGGACGGCCGCTGGCGCTGGTGCGCTGCCCGGACGGGATTGCGGCGAACTGCTTCTTCCAGAAACATGCGTGGAAAGGCATGAGTGGCGAAATCCTCGTCCGTCCGGATGCGGACGGCGAGTCCCTGATCGGGATCGATTCGCTCGACGGCCTGATCGGGCTGGTGCAGGGGGCGGCGCTGGAGATTCACGGCTGGCAGGCGCGTTTCGAGGCGCTCGACCGGCCGGACCAGATCGTCATCGATCTCGATCCGGGTGATGGCGTTGCATGGAGCGCGGTGCTCGACGCCGCGCGTTCGGTGCGCGAAAGACTGGAGGCGCAAGGGCTTGCGGCGTTCGTCAAGACCACGGGCGGCAAGGGCCTGCATGTGGTGTCGCCGCTGAAGCCGTCAGCAGGCTGGGACAAGGTGAAGGGTTTCGCCCGCGACCTCGCCGAATCAATGGCAGCGGACGACCCGGACCGCTTCATCGCCAAGTCGAGCAAGGCCGGACGCAAGGGGCGCATCTATGTCGATTATCTGCGTAACGGCCGCGGCGCCACCGCGATCCTGCCCTATTCCACCCGGGCCAGGCCGGGCGCGACCGTTGCCATGCCGCTGGCATGGGAGGAACTCGAGCCTTCGATCGGCTCCGGCCATTTCACTGTAACCAATGCCGCGGCGCGGCTGAACAATCTCACCGCCGATCCCTGGGAGGATTTTCGCGCCGCCGCCCGGCCGCTGGAGCGTCGCCGCCGCGTCGGAAAATAGAATCTACTTCTTCTTCCTCGCCGACTCTGCCTCGACGCTGCGGCGCAGCGCGTCCATGATCGAGACGACATTGCCGGGGGCCTTCGGCTGCTTCTCTTCCTTGTCCCGCGGTGCCGCAGATCCCTGCTTTCGCTTTCTGGCGGCGATGATCTTCTTCAACCTTTCCTGCACCGGGTCGTTGACGAGGCCCGGCTCCCACTTGCCGGTGCGCTCGCGGATCAGCCTGCCGACAAGCTTCATCGCCTTTGCTTCGGGTTTCTTCCGGTCGATTCCGGAGAAGTATTCCTCCGCGTCGCGCACCTCGTCGCCATAGCGCAGCGTCCACACGACGATGCCCTTGCCGCGCGGTTCGAGCATGATCGCATGTTCGCGCCGGTACAGGACCAGCCGCGCTATGCCGACGGTTCCGGTGGCGGCCATTGCTTCGCGGATGACCGAAAATGCCTCCTCGGCGATCTTGTCGTCCGGGGTCAGATAATGGGCGCGGTCGAGATAGATCCAGGGGATGTCTTCACGCGGAACGAAATTCTCGATGTCGATCGTCCGCGTGCTTTCCAGCGCGACCGCATCGAGTTCCTCCTCTTCCAGCATGACGAGATGATCGCTGTCGAGCGGATAGGCCTTGCGCTGATCTTCGCCGCGAACGGCCTTGCCGGTCTCCTCGTCGACATAGCGGCTCTCCACCCGGTTTCCGGTCTTGCGGTTGACCGTGTGGAACCGGACCTTCTGCTGCTGCGACACCGCCGGCGACATTGCGACGCGGCAGGTCACCAGCGAGAGCCTGAGATATCCTTTCCAGAAACTGCGCGGCGCCATGACATCCTTCCGGCAAAGACGCGCAACGCCCGTGGAGCGACAACGTTCCGCCGCCGCGGAACCGGCGGCCGCATCGGGC
The DNA here is from genome assembly GCA_964386015.1 of uncultured Rhizobiaceae bacterium. Taxonomy (GTDB): domain Bacteria; phylum Pseudomonadota; class Alphaproteobacteria; order Rhizobiales; family Rhizobiaceae; genus CAYLGY01. The sequence continues at coordinate 2,660 of CAYLSN010000007.1, forward strand.
GTTGCAATGCGAAGCCAACCCAACCACCGGAGCTGACCGATGTCGAAGCTGCAGCATGGCTCTCCCGAAGAGCTCGAGGCCATACGCCGCAAGGCGGTCGCGCATTTCGCGCCCCTGTTCCTGAACAGTGCGCTGCTGCGGCTCGGCCGGGCCTGCGGGGCATCGTCGCTCGAGCAGTTCCGCAAGGCCATGCTGGAGGCGACCGAGCATGCCGCCGGCGAGGATCCCGACCTTGCCGACATGAAGGAATTCGCCGTGGAGCTGCTGCATGCCAGCCTCGAGGAGATCCGCAATGCGCCGGACGGGACGCTGGCGCATGAGGACATCGCGGCCCGGCGGACTCCCGGGAGGTCGGAACGCCCGGAAACGCTGGAAGACCAGCTGCAGAAGGGGCTCGAAGACAGCTTTCCGGCCAGCGATCCGCCCGCCGTTGTCACCACGGCCATTTCCGGCCGCAGAAAGGTGTGAGCCCGACGGCGATGACGGCAATGAGCGCTCTGGCGGAAGCGGCGGCGCGGGCGGAGCTGGCCTATGTCAGCGACCTGGAGCCGGGCTACCGGCGACGGCCGGCGGGCCGCGGCTTCAGCTATCTCGCACCGGACGGATCGAAGCTCGCAGATCCGGATGTGCTGGCCCATATTCGCCGCCTGGCAATTCCGCCGGCGTGGACGGATGTCTGGATCTGCCCGGATCCGGCAGGTCATATCCAGGCCACGGGCCGGGACGTCCGGGGACGCAAGCAGTACCGCTACCACCCGGCCTGGACGGCCTGCCGCAACGAAGCAAAGTTCACGAGCCTCGCAGAATTTGCCCGCCTGTTGCCCCGGCTGCGCCAGCAGGTCGATCGCGACCTGTCGCTGCGCGGCCTGCCCCGCGAACGCGTCGTCGCCACCGTCATCCGGCTGCTCGACAATACGCTCATCCGTGTCGGAAACGATGTCTATGCCCGGGAGAATCGCAGCTTCGGGCTTACCACGCTGAAGACCAGGCATGTGGAGGTTTCCGGCGCGAGCCTGCGCTTCACCTTCCGCGGCAAGTCCGGCAGGGAGTGGCGGCTGAAGCACACCGACCGCCGCGTCGCCGCGGTGGCGCGCGCCGTCCAGGAACTGCCGGGCCAGCGCCTGTTCCAGTATCTCGACGGCGATGGCAGCCGCGGCGAGATCCGCTCGCAGGATGTGAACGAATATATCCGCGCCGCCATCGGCGCCGAATTCACCTCCAAGCATTTCCGCACCTGGGGAGCCACGGTCGCTGCGGCGCTCGAGCTATCTGCCCTGGATCTGCCGCCGACGCGGCGCGAACAGGCCATGGCGTTGAACCAGGTGATGGACAAGGTAGCGCGGCGACTGCGCAATACGCGGGCGATCTGCCGCCGCTGCTACGTGCATCCGGTCGTGGTCGAGGCCTATGAGGACGGCAGGCTGGCGCCTGAATTGCGCGCGTTGCGCCGGCGTCTGCCGCGGCCATTGAAGGGCCTGGCCGAGGACGAGTCGCTGGTACTGCGTTGGCTCGAACGGAATTGATGCGCGAGGAGAAAAGGGAGAGCGGGCGGGCTGAGCCCGCCCGGTCAGGCGCTATGCCGCCTTGGCCATTTCATTGGCGGACGCGTCGGCTAGGCCCGTAAGATCCTTGTCCGTCTGCGATTCTTCCGACAGGGTCTGATCGAGCAGCTTCACCGCATCCTGCATGCCGAGTACTTCGGCCCAGCGCTTCAGGGTGCCGTATCTGGTGATCTCGTAGTGCTCGACCGCCTGCGCCGCCGAAATCAGTCCGGCATCCAGCGCCGGCGTGCCCTTGAATTCGTCAATGATCTCCTCGCCTTCCTCGACGATGCCGTCGATCGCCGGGCAGGTCTTGCCCTGGGCGCGCTTGCCGACAATCTCAAAGATCTGCTGCAACCGTTCGACATGGCCCTCGGTTTCTTCCCGGTGCTTCTCGAAAGCCGCCTTCAGATCGGAAGAGCTGGCGGCGCGCACCATCTTGGGCAACGCCTTCAGGATCTTGCGCTCGGCATAATAGATATCCTTGAGCGTATCGAGGAACAGGTCGTCCAACGTTTTCTCTTTTGCCATGGGAGTGGTCCTTTGTTTGGGGAAAGCGCTCCCGTGAAGCGCCACTGCTCTAGCGCGCGGGAGGCGAAAAGGTTCCCTCAGCTGCCGGGTTCGATCCAGGCGTCGTGCCCGCAATGGCGGCAGCGATCCGCGACCACCTTGCCGGTACAGCCGCATTGCGTGCAGGAAAGCAGCCTGCCGGCGGCGTCCGGGGCGCGGAACTCCTGCCGCGGCAGGACTTCCCACGGCGGCACGATCGGGAGACCGGGGCGCGGGTGTTCGGCGCGGAAGATGGTCAGCCCTCCATCGGTTTCCAGATAGGCATGCTCGACCTCGCCGAGCTGGGAAACACCCCGTTCGCGCAATTGCTGGAACAGCTCGTTGCGGCTCAGCGTATCCGCGGCAAGAAAGCCGCGACTGACGACCCCGTTCCGGATTGCCTCGACGGGAACGCCGTTGACGATGCGGTCGGCGCCGGCGCTACGGTCGATGCAGAGATCCAGCGCCTTGTTGGCAAGCACGACCGCCGTGATCACCAGAAGGGCGTGGGCAAGCGGCACGTCGGGGTAGAACATGGCATCGCCCACCGCCGACCCGAGTGCGATCACCAGCAGGAACTCGATGGTGGAGAGCTGGCCGATCGTGCGGCTGCCCAGCCAGCGCAGCAGCACGAAGGTGTAGACGTAGATGACCCCGGTGCGAAACAGGATCTCGAGGTAGAAGAGCGGCGGCTGGTCGCCGAACAGGATGCGTTTCCAGTCGAAGCCCTCCATCGCCGCCCCGCCCCGACTGCCTAGCGCTTCGCTTCCGCCAGTTCCGCGTGCTCGCGCAGCAGGTAGGTGCGGGTGATCTCGGGGACATGGTCGGCGAGCCATGCGGCCATGGCTTCCTCTTGCCGGCAGATCTCCTCGCAGACCCGTTTCGTCTCCATGTCGCCGGCTGCTTCCGCTGCCGCGACGAGGATCCGGTACGAGCCGATCTCGAAATGCTCGAAGGCGTAGCTGGCAAGCGTCCCCTTCATGACCTCGTCGCCGGCCATCATGCCGCCGAGCCCCTGCGCCATCGCGGTCAGCTTCGCGGTCATGTCCTTCATCAGCGACGTCGACTCGCCCCGACGTTCGAGGCATTGCTCGAGCGAGGCCCGCTGCGAGCGGGTTTCTTCCAGATGCTGGCGGATCCTGGCCGAGAGCTGCGGATAGTTCTCGATCCGCGCCGCCTGGCTCTCCAGCAACTTCTCTGCCTGCTGCTCCATCGCATGCGCGTCGCGCAGCCATTGGTTCAGGGTGTCGTTGATTTCGGTCATGTCGCTCTCCTTGTGCAAACCCGCCCAATCGGGCCGGCCGGCGATTGTTCCCGTCACGATCGTTCGGGCCGGAACATGCGCATGAGCACGCCGGAGCGGCGTACGATATGCTGGAAGAGGCCGCCGGCGACATGGAGGGCGATGGCCCCGAGCAGGAGCCTCTGCAGGAAGCCGTGCACGGAGCCGGGGAGTTCGGCATTCAGGAACCAGGCCGCCGCTCCGGTTGCCGGCAGCAGGAAAAGCAGCGCGTAGATCGCGTAATGGACGGCCTCGGCGAGAATCTGCATCGCCCGCGGCTCATCCTGCGGCGGAGGCGGGGCGCCGCGTGCCAGCCGCAGCCAGATCCGCGCCGAGGCGAGCAACAGGATGAGAATTCCGCCTGCCGCGTGCAGCGAGGCGAGCAGGTCGGCCGAGGGCTCCCCTCGCAGGGAAGCCCGCCAGGCCGTTTCCATGGCGGCGGAGGCGAAGTACTGGAAGGCCACCAGCACGGCGACGATCCAGTGCAGCGCCACCTGGGCCGCGGAATATCCGGTGACCGCTGCCGCCATCTTGTCCTTCTCCCTCCAGCACGCGCGCGACAACGCGTTTCGACTGCGGAGGTTCCGCGCCGGGAACCAATCGGGCTTCCGGGCATTTCCGACAGATTGCGCTGGACCGGAGAGGGACCGGCAACCGTGGAAAGGCGCAATCGGGTACTTGTCGCAGAGTCTTCGCCGGGCGTAGCACGGTGCTGCCGGTCGCCCAGGGGCGGCCGGCAGGCAGACATTCAATCAGGGAGAACCTTCATGCATCGCCTCTTCATGACCCTTTCCGCATTGCTGATTGCCGGCGCGGCGTCGGCGCAGGACCTGCCGACCGCGACGGCGAGTTTCGTCGACAAGGACGGCAATGCCAGCGGCTCCGCCGAGTTGCGCGAACTGGCTTCGGGCGGTGTGCTGGTCCGGATCGAGGTGACGGGATTGCCCGAGGACAGCTGGGTCGCGTTCCACGTCCATGAGACGGGCTCGTGCGACCACGCCACCGGGCATAATTCCGCCGGCGGCCACTTCAATCCTGCCTCGGCCGAGCATGGCTTCGATTCGGCCCAGGGAGCGCATGCCGGCGACATGCCGAACCAGTATGTCCCCGCCGGCGGCACGCTGCGCGCCGAAGTCCTGAACAAGGCGGTGACGTTGGCGGAAGGCGAAACCGGAATTCGCGGCCGCGCGCTGATGATTCACGCCGGCGCGGACGACTACCGGAGCCAGCCTGCCGGCGATGCGGGCGCCCGCCTCGCCTGCGCCGTCATCGAATAGGTGAGCATGCCGGGACATGCCGCCGCCACGGCCCTTCCGCCAGGAAGGGCCGCAAGGCTGGCCTTGCTCGCCAGCCTGCCGCTGCTCGGCTCCTGCTCCGGCATCCAGTCGGCCCTGGATCCGGCTGGCGAGGAAGCCGCCCAGGTGGCGACATTGTTCTGGGCGATGACCGCGGCAGGGGCGGCGATCTGGGCCGGCGTCGTCGCGCTGTCCCTGCATGCGTCGAGGGCAGGACGGGCGGTGCTGTCGGAAAAGGCAGCCGGAAGGCTGATCTTCTGGGCGGGTGCCGCCTTCCCTGCAGTGGCGCTGACGGTCCTGCTCGGCTTTGCCCTGTGGCTGATGCCATCGCTGCGGCCCTTTGCGGCGGAGAGCCAGTCGCGCCTCGTCGTCGAGGTGGTCGCGAGGCAGTTCTGGTGGCAGGTGCACTATCTGCGTGCAGGCGAAGTGGTCGCCGTTTCCTCCAATGAGGTCCGGCTTCCGGTGGGGGAGCGGGTCGAGTTCCGCCTCGAGAGCGCCGACATGATCCACTCGTTCTGGATCCCCGCCCTCGGCGGCAAGATGGATCTCGTCCCCGGCCGCAGCAACCGGCTGTCGCTCAAGCCGGTCCGCGAAGGCATCTATCGCGGCCAATGCGCGGAGTTCTGCGGCGTCTCCCATGCCCTGATGGCCTTCGACGTCCATGTGATGGCGCCGGAAGCGTTCGAAGCCTGGCTAGGGGAGATTGCGGAACCTTCCGCCGGTGCGGCCGAGGGGCATCGGGGCCGCGAGATCTTCCTGCGCGAAGGCTGCGGCGAATGCCATCGCATCGCCGGCACCGCGGCAGCGGGCTCGGCAGGCCCCGACCTGTCGCATCTCGCCTCGCGCCGCACCATCGGGGCCGGATTGCTGCCGAACGGCACGGAGACGCTGACCCGCTTCATCGTGCATCCCGCCTCGGTGAAGCCGGGCAGCCGCATGCCGGCCTACACACATCTTTCCGCTGGCGAGGCCGAGGCGCTGGCCGGTTGGCTCGGGGGGCTCGAATGACCGGACGCGACGACCGGGCCGCGGAAGAGGCGCAATTGCGGGCAGTCTGGGCCAATCCTCGCGGCTGGCGGTACTGGACCTCGGTCAACAATACCCAGATCGGCCTCTGGTACGGCGCGTCGGCCTTTACCTTCATGCTGTTCGCCGGCCTGCTCGGGCTGCTCATCCGGGCGCAGCTGACCGTGCCCGGGAACGACCTGCTTTCGGCCGAGGCCTATAACCAGGTCTTCACGCTGCACGGGACGGTGATGATGTTCCTGTTCGCCGTGCCGATCTTCGAGGCCGTGGCGATCTTCCTGCTGCCGCCCATGCTGGGGGCGCGCGATCTGCCGTTTCCGCGCCTCGGCGCCTTCGCCTTCTGGAGCTTCCTGATCGGGGGCGTGTTCGTCTGCGGTTCGATCTTCTTCGGCGCGGCGCCCAATAGCGGCTGGTTCATGTATCCGCCGTTGGCGACGAGCGAGCAGGCAGGCATCGGCGCCGATATCTGGCTGCTCGGCCTTTCCTTCATCGAGGTCGCGTCGCTGGCCGCCGCCGTCGAACTGATCGTCGGCATCATGAAATGCCGGGCGCCGGGCATGCGCGTCAATCTCATGCCGCTGTTTGCGTGGTACCTCCTGATCGTGGCCGGCATGATCCTGCTCGCCTTCCCGCCGCTGATCGCCGGCGACCTTCTGTTCGAGATGCAGCGCATGTTCGGCTGGCCGTTCTTCGATCCGGCGCGCGGCGGCGATCCGCTGCTCTGGCAGCACCTGTTCTGGATCTTCGGCCATCCGGAAGTCTACATCATCTTCCTGCCGGCAATCGCCCTGCTGGCGATGATCGTCCCCACTTTCGCCCGCCGCCCGATCGTCGGCTATTCCTGGATCGTGCTGGCGGCGGTCGGAACCGGGTTCCTCTCCTTCGGACTGTGGGTGCACCACATGTTCGCGACCGGCCTGCCGCAGATTTCCCTCGCCTTCTTCTCGGCTGCCTCCGCCGCGGTGGCGATTCCGACCGGGGTGCAGATCTTCGTCTTCATCGCCACGATGCTGGCCGGGCGGATGATCTTCTCGACGCCGATGCTGTTCGCCATTGGCGGACTCGCCATCTTCGTGATGGGCGGGCTGACCGGCGTCATGGTGGCCCTGGTCCCGTTCGACTGGCAGGCCCATGACAGCTATTTCGTCGTCGCCCATCTGCATTACGTGCTGATCGGCGGGATGCTGTTTCCGGTCTTCGCCGGGCTTTACTACTACTATCCGCTGATCGGCGGCCGGCGCATGTCGGACCGGGCAGGGCGGCTCGCCTTCTGGCTGATGTTCTGCGGTTTCAACATTGCCTTCTTTCCCATGCATCTCGCCGGGCTGCGCGGCATGCCGCGCCGTGTATATACCTATCCGGAAGGTATAGGCTGGGACTGGCTGAACCTGATTTCCAGCATCGGCGCGGTCATTCTCGGCATCGGCATGTTCGCCGTGGTCGTCGACGTGACCCTGAACCGCCGCCGGCAGCCGCCGGGGAAGGCCAATCCCTGGAATGCCGGCACACTGGAATGGCTGAGCGAGCCCGGCGAGAACTGGGGCCTGCGCTCGATCCCGCGCATCGACAGCCGCTATCCGCTCTGGGACCGGCCGGAACTCGCGCAGGAGATCCGCGCCGGCGAATGGTATCTTGGCGATGCCAGCGAAGGAAAGCGCGAGACCCTTGTCACCTCGGTCCTCGACGCTGAACCCGAACAGGTCCTGCGCGTCGGCGGCACCGCCTATGTCACCATCCTTGCCGCTGCCAGCCTCGGGACGGTGTTCGTGGCGCTGACCTTCAAGTGGTGGCTGCTCTCCCTTGTTGCGGGAATCGCCTTCATCGCCGCCATTCTCTGGTGGCTCTGGACGGGAACCGCAGGGGTCCCGGAGAAGGAGGAGAAGGATATCGGCCGCGGACTGCGATTGCCGACCCATGCTTCCGGGGTGAAATCGACCGGCTGGTGGGCGATGTTCATCACCATGACCGGGGATGGCGCCGCGTTTGCAAGCCTGGTGTTCGGCTATTTCTTCTACTGGACGATCCACGAGGATTTCACGGCGGGCATTGCCGGGCCGGGCATGTTGTGGCCGATGCTTGCCGTGACGCTTTTCGCAGGCGCCTGGGCGGCGATGCTGGCAGCCCGCGAATTCAACCGGCGCGCCGCCGTTGCGCCAGGTCGCGTGCTTCTGCTTGCGTCCGCGGCGCTGGCGGTTGCCGGCAGCCTGGCCGGGCTGGCGGGGCCCTGGAGCGCGGGCATGGACCCGACGCAGCACGTCTATCCGGCCATTGTCTGGGTACTGGCGATCTGGGTGGCGGCGCATGGCGCCGCCGGGATATTGATGCTGCTCTACTGCTTCGCGCGGAGCGTCGCCGGTCATGTCACTCCCCGGCACGACATGGAAATGCACAATGTCGCGCTCTACTGGCATTTCATGCTTGTCACGGCGCTGGTCGCCTTCGGCGTGACGGGATTGTTTCCGGAGGCCCTGTAGCCATGTGGCGCCTGATCCCCAAGGAAGTCGAAAGCCTGTGGACCCTGTTCACCGCCCCGGCGGTCTGGGCGCTGCATTTCCTCGCCTGCTACATCGCGGCGGCGGTGTTCTGCGAGAAGCCGGAACTGCTCGGCGGCGACTTCGGCCGCCTGCGCTTCGCCATCGGCGCGGCCACGGCCCTGTCGCTGGCGCTGATCGTGGTCGCAGCGGCGCTCGCCTGGCGGCAATGGGGCTTCGGCATGGGCGACCCTCCGCACGATGCGGCCACTCGCCGGGACCGGCTGCTGTTCCAGGGCTATGCGGCACTGCTGCTGTCCGGCCTGAGTTTCGTCGCCGTGATCTTCACGGCCTTGCCGGCATTGTTCGTTGCCGATTGCCTGCGATGAGAAGGCTTGCCCTCGCTGCCGGACTGGCCGTGCTTGCCCTCCTCTGGCTGGGGCCGCTGCTGGGCCCGTGGCGCCAGTCGCTGCTTGCCGGCATGGTCGCCCATATGGGCGTCATCGCGCTGGCAGCGCCGCTGATCGCGATCGGATTGCCGTGGCGGCCGGGCCAGGCCATGCCCGCGTCGCTGCCATTGCTTGCCTCCGGTCTCGAACTGGCAATCGTGTGGGGATGGCATGCACCGCTGATGCGCGAGGCAGCCACAGCGGTGCCCGTCGTCCTGGCCGCCGAGCAGGGCAGCTTCCTCGCTGCCGGCCTGCTCCTCTGGTCGACAAGCCTCGCCACCACGGGCCGGCATGCCGCCATCGGCGCCGGGGCGCTGCTGTTCACCTCGATTCACATGACGCTCCTCGGGGCATTGCTGACGCTAAGCCCGCGCCCGCTCTACGGCTCGCAGGACGTCACCTGTTTCGGCCTCGTGCTGGACGCGCGGCAGGATCAGCAGCTCGGTGGCGTCCTCATGCTGCTGGCCGGGTCCGTGGCCTATCTGACGGGTGGCCTGATCCTCGGGCGCCGGCTGTTGGCGCCGGAGCCGCATCCGGCCGCCCTCACGCGGCAGGAGGCTCCCGCCCGGCCCGGCACACCGGGAATTCGACCGTGACGCGGGTGCCGTTGCGCATGTCGAGGCTCAGAGTCCCGCCGACCTGCGCCGCGAATCCGGCAATCAGTTTCGTTCCCATGCCTTCCCTCGCGGTCCCGGGATCGTAGCCCGGACCGTCATCGGCAATTTCGAGCCGTGCATTCTCGCCATTGCCCGCGAGACGGACGGCCAGGCGGCCCTGCCGGTTCCGGAAGGCGTATTTGTAGGCATTGGTCACGATCTCGCTGACCAGCAGCCCGAAGGAGACGCCGCGCTCGCGGTCGAGGCTGACCGGCTCGAGCTCGAACGTGACCTCGACCTCGTGCGGAAAGCCGGCGGCAATGTCGCGCACCAGCCGCTCGACATAGGGCGCCAGCTCGATGCGGTCGAACTGGTCGGATCCGTAGATCTGCTCATGCACCGCCACCATCGCCTCGATGCGGCGGGAAATGTCGGCCTTGATCTCGCCCGGCAGCGGCTGCAGCCGGATCAGCGAGCTGACCGCCTGCAGGTTGTTCTTCACGCGATGGTGGATTTCGCGCAGCAGGAACCGGTTGCGCTCCAGCGCCTCTTCCAGCTGCAGGCGCCGTTCGTTTTCCCCGCGCAGCAGCGAGGCGATCCACAGCGTGCCCAGCACCATGACCAGCGCGGTGGGCAGCCCGATCGCCAGACCGGCCGCGACATTGTCGCGGAAGCTGGCCAGCGCCTCCTCGCGCTCGATGCCGGTGGTCGCAACCAGCGGCCAGTCGCGCACCTTGCGATAGCCGACAATCCGGGATACGCCGTCGACCGGCGATGACTCGGCATGATAGAAGCCGATCTCCGACGTGCCGACCAGCTCCCGGAACAGCACGGTTTCGCTGAAATCGCGCGTCCGGTCGAGTTGCGGATGCCTCGCGATCGTCAGCCCGTCTGCGCGGATGGCGGTCACCGTCGACTGGGGCCCGAGTTCGAGCGCGCTCCAGAACTCGTCCATGGTCCGGGTCGGAATGGCGATGCTGGCGGCGCCGTGGAACCGGTCGCCGCGCGAGATGCGGCGGGCGATGACGAAAACCTGCTCGCCGCTTAGCCGCTCCTCGAGTTGCGGCGAGATGACGATGGACGCCCCGGCCTGAAGCTGCTGGAAATAGTCGCGGTCGGAAACATCGATGCCGATTGCCTCGGCGACGCTGGACATGCGCAGGTGGCCGGTTTCATCGTAGACCGAATACTGGAAACCCGCCGGGAGATCGCCCACTGCCTCCCGGATGTCGCGAATGGTGGTCCAGGCGCTGCGGATCGGCTGGGGTCCGAGGGCGGAATCGATCCGCCGCAGGGCCTGATCGGAGGCCTCGATCATCCATTCCAGATGGGCCGCGACGATCTGCGCCGAAGACACGGCCTTCGCCTCGCCGGCGCGGAGCGCGGTGGAATAGCTCTGCCAGATCATGATGGCGGCAAGCGCCGCGATCGCCGCAAGCAGGAATGCTCCATAGCCCAGCGCCGCCCATGGCGTGCTGATCCGGAAGCCGCGGCTCAGGAGGGTCCTTCTGCCTCGCGCCGCATGTCTCTTGCTGTCGTTCACATCAACCCATGCAGGACGGAGGCGGAAACACCGCTAATCCTTTTCGTGTACAGCACGGCAACCGGCTGCACAACCGATCCTTTGAGCGGCCGGTTCCGGCAGTGCGCCAGCTATGGCTGCCCGATCAGGATGGCGCGGAGATCGTTGACATTGGTGCCGGTGGGACCGGTCACGAACAGGTCGCCGGTCGCCGCGAAGGCCGTCCATGCATCGTTGCGGGCCAGCGCCGCCCGCGGGTCGATCCCCGCTCCGCGCATGCGCCGGACGCTCGCATGGTCCGCGAAGGCGCCGGCATTATCCTGCGTGCCGTCAATTCCGTCCGTATCGGCGGCGAAGGCATGAATACCGTCCATGCCGTCAATTGCCAACGCGAATGCGAGGAGAAATTCGGTATTGCGGCCGCCCTTGCCGCCCCTGCCGCTGAGGGTCACGGTGGTCTCGCCGCCGGACAGCAGCAGCACCGGCTTGCGGAATGGCCTGTCGCGCAGGGCGATCTCCCGGGCGATCGCCGCATGCACGGTCGCGACGTCACGCGCCTCGCCCTCGATGGCATCGGAGAGGATGGCAGCCTCGATCCCGTGCCGGCGCGCCGCCGCGGCCGCCGCTTCGAGCGAGCGCGCCGCGGAAGCGATGACGTGGACCTCGTTTCGCGCGAATGCCGGATGGTCCGGAGACGGCGCATCCGCCTGCGGCGATCTCAGCCAGCGCAATGCCGCCGCCGGCAGTTGCAGCCGGTAGTCGTTGCACACGGAGAGCGCGTCCTGCCGGCCTGTGCGGTCCGGGACCGTGGGTCCGGACGCGACCAGGGACGGGATGTCGCCGGGAATGTCGGAGACGATCAGGGTGACGACCCGCGCGGGATGCGCGGCGAGGGCCAGCCTTCCGCCCTTGATGGTGGAGAGATGCTTGCGCACCGCGTTCATTGCGGCGATGGGCGCCCCGGAGGCGAGCAGGGCCTCGTTGACGGCAATCTCGTCCTCCAACGTCATTCCTGGCGGCGGCGCCGGCAGCAAGGCCGAACCCCCTCCGGAAATCAGGGCGATGACGAGATCATCCTTGCCGAGGCCGGAGACGATGCCGAAGAGCCGCGCGGAGGCCCGCAGCCCGGCCCGATCCGGTACGGGGTGGGACGCCTCGATGACTTCGATGCGGCGGCAGGGGCCGGCCGAGCCGTGAGGAACGACGACAGCTCCCTCGAGCTCGCCCGGCCAGGCCCGTTCGAGGGCTGCCGCCATCCGGGCCGCTGCCTTGCCGGCGCCGACAACCACAGTGCGCCCGGCCGGCGGCGGCGGCAGGAAGGCCGGAAGGACATTCTCCGGGCTGGCAGCATCCACCGCGGCACGGAACAGGGAGGAAAACAACACTCTGGACCGGGACAAGAGACACCTCGCTCGCATGGGTGATTTTCAGAAATACCAGATCCTCTGTCACAGGGAACTCACCCCGGCGGTCGAAATTGCGGCAGGCTTGCCCGGTGATTCGGAGGAGGGTTCCATGAGCGACAGGCAATATGCAGGCAGGCAGCGTTCCGCGGGCAGCTATCTGACCGGGATCCTGAGGGCCTACGGGGTGCAGACCGTCTTCGGCATTCCCGGAGTGCACAATGTCGAACTCTATCGCGACCTGCGGCAGGCGGAGATCCGCCATGTCACGCCGCGCCACGAGCAGGGGGCGGGATTCATGGCGGACGGCTATGCGCGCGCAACCGGCCGGCCGGGCGTCTGCTTCACCATTACCGGGCCGGGTCTGACCAATATCGCCACCGCGATGGCCCAGGCCCATGCCGATTCCGTGCCGATGCTGGTCATCTCCAGCGTCAACGCGCATGGGCGCATGGGAACGGGGCGGGGCTGGCTGCACGAACTGCCCGATCAGCAGAAACTGGCCTCCGGATTGGCGGCGTTCAGCCACACCGTCCATTGCGCCGCGGAAATCGCTCCGGTGCTGGCCCGGGCATTCGCGCTGTTCGAGGGCGGCCGCCCGCGGCCCGTCCACATCGAGATTCCGATCGACGTGCTCGAGGCTCCGGTGGACCTTGCGCCGGCGCCGCCACTGCCGCAGATCCTGCCGCCGGCGGGAGCGCCGGCTCCGGTCGCGCACGCCGCCGAAATGCTCGATGAGGCGCAGGCACCGGTAATCCTGGCCGGCGGCGGAGCCGTCGGGGCTGCCGCCATCCTGGCGCAGCTGGCGGAGCGGCTCGACGCTCCCATCGTGATGACCGTCAATGCACGAGGCATGGTCGCTCCGGATCATCCGCTCGGCGTGTCGCTTTCCGCGACCCATCCGGCGACCCGATCCCTGATCGCCGCAGCCGACGTCGTGCTTGCCATCGGCACCGAACTCGGGCCGACCGACTACGACATGTACGAGGACGGGCAGTTCCGCCTGCCGGGCCGGCTCATCCGCATCGACCTCGATCCGCAGCAGATTGCCGGCGGTCCGCCCGCCGCGATCGGCATCATCGGCGATGCCGGCACGACGGCAACGGCCCTCCTCGATCGCCTCGCGTCACGCCGCACCGGCGGCAGCGAGCGGGCGGCCGTCGCACGGACGACGGCGGAACTTGCCGCGCCGGTGACCGGCGACCTGCGGCTGCTGGAGACGGTCCGGGACATGCTCGACGATCCGGTCATTGTCGGGGATTCAACCCAGCTGGTCTATTCCGGCAACATGGCATTCGCGGCCCGCAGTCCACGGTCCTGGTTCAATTCCGCTACCGGATACGGCACGCTCGGTTATGCGCTTCCCGCCGCGATCGGCGCAAAGCTCGGCTGTCCCGACCGGCTGGTCGTCGCCCTGGCGGGCGACGGCGGCATGCTCTTCACCCTCTCCGAGCTGGTGTCCGCCGTCGATTGCGGCGCCGCGGTCATCCTGCTGCTGCATGAGAACGGCGGCTATGGCGAGATACGCTCCTACATGGAGGCGCGGGGCATCGAGCCCGTCGGCGTCGATCTGTGGAATCCGGATTATGTCGCGATCGGCAAGGCCTGCGGCTGGCATTCGGAGCGGGTCGCCACGCTCGCGGACTTCCGGCGCGCGGTGCAGGATGCGGCCGCCCGGCAGGCGCCGAGCCTGATCGTGTTCGGCGACGAGCTGCGCCAGGCCGCGAGGTGATGCCGGCAAGGTGACGGAGTGCGCCTGGGCGGCGGCAGCATGTCTTGCCGGGTTTCTCCGGGTTTTCTGCGAACCCCACTTGATTTGGGCACGGCGCTCGTGCCCAATGCCGGCGGGGAGGCACCATGGCGATTGCGGGGCTGCTGGCATTTGTCTGCGCGCTCGGCGCGGTCCTGATCTGGCTCGGCTGGAAGAAGAACAGTCCGGCGCCGGTGCTGCTATGGGAACCGCGCAGCTTCGCCGCTTCCTATACTTCGGTGGTCGGGCCGCTGGCGGCGTTCAGCATTGCTTCGGCCATCTTCATGGCGGGCGTCAGCGTCAACCGGCAGACCCAGGCATTCGAGACGATGATCGGCATGTTGCTGGTCGCCTACATCATCTTCACCGGCACGGCGATGATGTTCGCCTCCACCCCCGGCGCCATCTCCGATAGCGGAGAGAATTTCCGGCGCCTGCAGCGATTCTCCATCGCGATCGCAATGCTCGGCTACGGAGTCGGTGTAAGCATTGCATGGCTGACGCTCAGTCCGCTGCTCAAGGCCATCGATCTGGGCGGGCTGTCCGAGACGTTCATCTGGCTTCTGCTGGTCACCACTTTCGGCGCGGCGATGCGCTGGAGCCTGTTCATGTACCGGCTCTTCGAAGTTCGCCGCAGGCCGGCGCTGCTGATGCCGCCGGTCGCCTTCCTGGCCGCCGCTGCCTACCACCTTGCCGCCAGGGAGGCCGCGCCGCAGTCGTGGCCGGGCCATGGCGCGCCCCTGGTCCTGACCATCCTGCTGTTTGCCATCGTTGTCCTCGGCTTCGCCGGACATTCGCTGCTGCTCAATGCCTACGATCCGGACCGCGAGAACCCGTGGCTCGCTGCGCACGGGCACCGACTTGCCATCGTCATGTACGGAGTGGCGACGGGAGTGCTGTTCCTGCTGTGGATGTCGCTGGCATTCCCATCCGGTCCGGCGGAGGCCGGCCTTGTCGGATAGACCCCCGGCTTTCCTTTCCTCACGAACGGCCCTGGAGACTTTCATGATGAACCGGAAACCTGCAAGACTGCAATCCTCTTGCCCAGGGCTCCGGCGCCCTGGACCTTGTCGCGAGACCCGCGCATTGGTCTTGCCGCCTTGGTTTCCGCTTCTTGCCAGCGTACAGGATCCCGGCGCTCAAACGATTCCATTTCAGCATGAAAGGCTTTAAAGCCTGAAGCAGTTCACCAATCCGGGGAATCCTGCTTGTCGATCGCCGCCATTCTCCTCGTCGTCGCCGCGGCGGTCATTCACGCTACGTGGAACATGCTAGCCAAGCGCGCGGCGGCTGCTGGGGCAACCTTCGTGCTCGCCTATACGGCCGTCTCCGCCATAGCCTACGCCCCCTGGGTGATCTGGCTCCTTCTCAGCGGCAAGGCGCTCGCCTGGGGATGGCCGCAACTCTCCTTCCTGCTCGCCAGCGGGCTGATCCATCTTGCCTACAGCCTCTGCCTGCAGAAGGCCTATTTCGTTGCCGACCTTTCGGTCGTCTATCCTGTCGCGCGCGGTACCGGGCCGGCACTCTCGACGATCGGCGCCATCGTGCTGCTCGGCGAACCGGCGAGCTTCGCCGGAATGGCCGGTCTCGTTCTCGTCGTCGCCGGGATCGGGCTGATTGCCACCCAGGGGGAACTGGCGGCGTTCCGCCGTCCGGGCGGACAGCGTGGCGTCGCGTGGGGGACAGCGACGGGCGGGCTGATCGCGCTCTATACGGTGACCGACGCCTATGCGGTAAAGATCCTCAACATCGCGCCCGTGGTGCTGGACTGGTTCTCGAACGTGCTGCGCTTCTTCCTGCTACTGCCCTTCTTCCTGGCAAATCCCCGCGACTGGCTCCGGCTCATGCGCGGGCACTGGCCGGCGGCAATCGGCGTCGGCCTCCTGTCGCCGCTGTCCTACATCTTCGTGCTGTCGGCGCTCGACCTCGGGGCGCCGCTCAGCATCGTCGCACCGATGCGCGAAATGTCGATGATGGTCGGCGCCCTGATGGGAATGTTCCTGCTGCGCGAGTCGGTCACCGTCTGGCGACTCGCCGGCTGCGGCATTCTTCTGGCAGGCGTCATGCTGCTGGGCAGCCAGTAGCGGCGAGGCGAGAACCGTCACGGAGGAACGCGGCACTACCGGCCAGGAAGATTGCAGTCATGCACCAAGTCTTGCCAGACGATTCCGGGAGAGTGGAAGATAACGTCCAGCAGCGCTCAAAGGGATATGGGGACCTGTCTCGCGCCGGATCTTTCGCAATCGAGTTCGTAACAGCAAGCCTGAGCAGCCTCGTTGCAAGTGCAGCAGACGCAATCGATTTCGTCAAGTTGCGCCTTACTGAGTGCCCTTCAAAGCCCGCAACCGCGGCGGGTTTACCTTTGCCGAGGCGCTGCGAGGCAGCCGAAAGACCCCGGTTGGCGGCACAGCTTCGCCGAAGCACTTGCAATCGCTTGCGTTTCAGTGGCATACAGAACGAGGACTGGCAGCGGGGAGGTCATGACGGAAAAGAAGGAGATGAAGCGCCGGCGTGACGATGATGCGCGCGACAGCCGTCCGACGGCCATGACGATCGCGCGGCGTCTCGGTGTCTCGAAATCGACCATTTCCCGGGCGCTGAAGGATGACCCGTCGATTTCGGCGACGATGCGCAGGCACATCCAGGAACTTGCCCGCGAGATCGGCTACAGGCCGAATGCGATGGCGCGCAGCCTGGTGACCCGAAGAAGCGGCGTCATCGCCTTCATCCTCGGGGACAGCCAGAACCCGTTCTATCCGGAACAGATCGACAGGCTCCTGCCCCTGCTGCGCAGCGCCGGTTTCCAGCTCATGCTGTTCCAGGTTCCGGCCGGCGCGGATGTGGCCGACATCATCCCGACCTTGCTGCAATATCAGCTCGATGCCTGCGTCATTGCCTCGGTGACCGTGTCGTCTCAGGCGGACAAGATCCTGTCGGATCATCAATTGCCGACCGTGCTGATCAACCGGGTGCCGCGCAACAATCATGGCTGCGCCGTCCTGTGCAACAATATTGCCGGGGGGCGCGATGCGGCGACCTATCTGCTTTCCACCGGCGCCCGCAAGCTCGCTTTCGTTTCGGGACCGAACAATGTATCGACCAGTCTGGACCGGGAGCAAGGCTTCGTCTCCTGCCTGCGCGAACATGGCCGGGAACTCCATGCCCGGGCGGACGGAAAATACACGTTCGAAGGCGGCATGGCCGCGGCGCGCGAACTGCTCGACCGGGCCGATCCGCCGGACGCCGTGTTCTGCGCCAACGACATCATGGCGCTGGGCGTGCTGGACTTCTGCCGCGAGCAGGGCATCCGGGTTCCCGAAGATGTCCAGATCATCGGCTTCGACAATATCCGCGCCGCCTCATGGCCGGCCTACAGCCTGACCACGGTGGCGCAGCCGATGGAGCTGATGCTGGAACGGGCCGTGGAGCTGATCCGGGAGCGGATCGAAGGCAAGCAGTACTCGGAGTCGGTGATCGTCAACGGAGAACTGGTGCTGCGCAAGTCCACCCGGACCCCGCTGGATGGATGAATGCAAGGTACGTGTCCCGTTCTCCGCGGACGGCGCCAGACCCCGCGGTGTCTCCTTCTGCCCACGGTCCTCGCCGCAAGGGCGAGAATGACGGAAGATGAGGGCGTGGACGCTGAAGTCGGATCGCGAAGCGGGAGGAGCTGACCGCCGTTACGCAACCGATTGCAGTTTGTCGTTGACTCTGCATTTGCCGCGCGTACCTTGGTAGACGAACAAGACATGGGGAGGTGCCTTGATCGCGGAAGCCCTTGCTGTCGCCCTGCTGGCGGTACTGGTCTTCATCACCAGCCTTGGTGTGGCGGACCGGTTCCTGCTCGGACTCGGACTGGCGTGGACCGAGGAGCTGGCGCGCTATCTCCTGCTCTGGGCGTCCTTCCTGGCGGCCATCGTCGCGACGCGCCGGTCGGCGCATTTCAAGGTGGAATTTCTCGCCGAGCAGCTGGGACCCGCCTATGCGCGGGGCATCATCCTGTTCTCGATCGCCGTCTGCCTCGTGGCAGCATGGTACGGTGTCCAGTTCGCCTGGTTCTTCCGCAAGCAGATTTCGCCGGCGCTCGGAATTTCGATGGGCTGGGTCTATGCCAGCGTTCCCGCCGGCTTTCTCGGCATGGCGTTCTACCTGTTCCGGGATCTGTTCCGTTCTCGCGGCGCGTCCTCCGAAGGCGGTGACGTGCGATGATGCTGCTGTTCGGCCTGTTCTTCATCCTGCTGCTGGGCGGCGTTCCGATCGCCTTCGCCCTCCTGGCGGCCGGGTTCACGCATCTGGCGCTTTCGCCAAGGCTCAGCATGATCATCGGACCGCAGCAGCTCGCCGACAGCCTCAATTCCTTTCCGCTGCTGGCGGTGCCGTTCTTCCTGCTGGCGGGAACGCTGATGAACGAGGCGGGCGTCACCGCCAATCTGGTCCGGCTGGCCCGATCGCTGATCGGGCATATCCGGGGCGGGCTCGCCCATACGGCGGTGCTGGCGGGGGTGATGATGGCCGGGGGATCCGGCTCGGGCACGGCGGATGTGGCTGCGCTCGGCACCGTGCTCATTCCGGAAATGAAGAAGGAAGGCTATTCGGCCCCCTTCGCCGCCGCGCTCACCGCCTGCGCCGGGTCGCTGGCGCCGATCATTCCGCCGAGCATCATGTTCATCCTCTACGGGCATCTGGGCAATGTCTCCGTCGGCAAGCTCTTCATCGCCGGCATCCTTCCGGGTCTGCTGTTCGCCGGCGGGCTGATGGCAGTTGCGTATCTCGTCGCCTGGCGGCGCGGCTTCGGCGCCCTCTCCCGCCGTTCGAGCCTCGGCGAGATGGGCCGGGCCTTCGTCACGGCGCTGCTCGACCTGATGCTGCCCGTGATCATCATGGGAGGGATTATCGGCGGCGTCTTCACCCCGACCGAGGCGGGCGCGGTCGCCGTGCTGTACGTGCTCCTCATCGGGGTCTTCGTCTACCGGACGCTGACGCTGCAGGCCATTTACCGCGCGATGCGCGATTGCGTCATCGTGCTCGGAGCCGTGATGCTGGTCATGGCGACGGCGGGGCTGGCGCAATTCATCCTGGCGCTCATGCAGGCCGGCAACAAGCTGGCCGTGTCGCTGATCGGCTTCAGTGCCGAGCCCGTGGTGTTTCTCGCCCTGGTCGGCTGCTTCCTGTTGCTGATCGGCATGGTGCTGGAGGTGACGGCGGTGCTGATCCTGGTGACGCCGATCCTGGTGCCCGCCCTGGCGCAGTACGGCATCGACCCGGTGCAATTCGGCGTGTTTCTCGTGCTGGCACTGACAATCGGGCTGCTTACGCCGCCGGTCGGGCTGTCGATGTTCGTCACCTGCGCGATCGGCAAGGTGAGGGTCGAGCAGTACACGCGGGAAGTCCTGCCGTTCCTGGCGTTCCTGATCGCATTGCTGATCGCCATTGCAACGGTACCGAAACTTTCGCTCTGGCTGCCGGAGCTGGTCGGGTGAGGATCCGATGACCAAGATCCGCGTCCTTGCCTGCCGACCGGCAGGGCCGCGGGACAACAGGAGGAGACATGACATGAGTATCGGCAAGCTGATCGACAGAATTACCCGCCGCGCTCTCCTTGCCGGGGCATTCGCCTCGGCGATGCTGGGCAGTCAGGCGATTGCCGCGGAGCTCGAGATGAACCTCGCCGCCGTCGTTACCGCTGACTCGGCACTCTATGCGGGTACGGACCATCTCGAAGCCAGGCTCAAGGAGCTGCTGGGCGAGGACAAGGTGGCGCTGACCGTACACAAGGGAACGCTCGGACAGGGCGAGCGCCAGCTCTATGAATCCGTCCAGCTGGGCACGCTGGAAGGCATCTTTGCCTCGACAGGCACACTTTCTGCCTTCGTCCCGGAGGCAGACCTGTTCAACCTTCCGTTCCTCTTCAAGAATTCTGCCCATGCCTTTGCCGCCGTGGATGGCGAAGTCGGCGAGTGGTTCAACGAGAAAATGCTCGAGAACGGCTTCCGTATCCTCGGCTGGTGGACGATCGGGACGCGCAACACGTCCAACCGGGTCCGGCCGATCGAAAAGCCCGAGGACTATCAGGGCCTGAAGATCCGGACCATGGAATCGCCGCCCTTCATCGAAATGTACAAGGCGATGGGCGCCAGCCCCGTGCCGATGGCCATTACCGAGGTCTACACGGCGCTGCAGCAGGGAACCATTGACGGCATCGACGGGAGTCTTCCGGCCCAGCTCGAGTTCAAGCACGTCGAGGTCCTCGATTATGCGGCGGTCACGGATCACATCGTTCTCCTGTACCCGTTCACGGTTTCCGAGAGCTGGTGGCAGGGTCTGACGCAGGAACAGCGCGATGCCATCATTGCCGCGGAAAAGGAAGCGCGTCAGGTGCAGCGCGAGGCAGATGCCGCCTATAATGCCAAGATCGAGGACGAGTGGAAGAAGCTGGGCAAGACCGTGACGCATCCCGACATCGCCGCCTTCCAGGAAGTGGCGAAGACGATCTATCCGCAATTCTACGATCGCGTTGGCGGTGAAGAGATCGTCATGAAGATCGAGGAGATCGGCAAGAACTTCTGACGGGGAGTCCGGTACGCGCCGGAATGCAGGACGCCACGGCTTCGCGCCGTGGCGTCTCGCGCGGCAGACGAGGGGCCGCTTATTTCTTCGTGAATTTTCCGGTCAGCTGCCCATAGGCAGGATCGTCGTGGCAGGCCTGCGAGGCCAGCCGATGATAGGCGCCGACGAGGCCGTCGACCGCCGGCGGCTCGGGATCGAGGGCGACCTTGGCCAGCGACAGCGCCAGCGAGCTGCGCTGCGCCAGATCGCGCGCGAAGGCGATGGTTTCCTCCAGCAGCCGCTCGTTCGGGCAGACACGGTTTGCCAGGCCCCGCAGATGCGCCTCGTCGGCGAAGATCCGGCGTCCGGTCATGGCCCATTCCTTGGCAATGCCGAGGCCGACGATCTGCGGCAGGCGCTGCAGGCCGCCGGACCCGGGAATCGTGCCGATATTGATCTCGTTCAGGCAGAAGCTGACATCCTCCGCGACGAAGCGCATGTCGCAGGCGAGCGCCATCTCGAAGCCGCCGCCGACCACATGGCCGTGCAGGGCGGCGATTACCGGCTTGCCGCAGGCGGCGATCCGGTTCTTGGTGGAAAAGTCGAGGCGGATGTAGCGCCGGGCGGCGACGCCCGTCATCTTGCCGACTTCGCGAAGATCGGAGCCCGAACAGAAGGCCCTGCCGGCGCCGCAAAGGATGATGACGCGCGCCGTGCTTTCGAACTCGATCTCGTCGAACGCCTGCTGGATCTCGCGGTGCGTGGCCGGGTTGCAGGCATTGAGCACTTCCGGGCGGTTGAGCGTGATGACCGCGATCGCATCGTCGGATTCGACCTTCAGATACTCGTACCCACCATGTTGCTGCATCTCTTTCTCCCTCGGGCTGCGGCCGGCTACCTCTACGTGGCGGCCGGGCGGAACCTGTCCGGTTCCCAGCTTTACCGGTCAGCGCAATCGATTGCAAAACAAATTGACTGCGGCGGCGGCTTCGCTCAGGATGCAGAAGAAACACTCCGGGGATCGCTCATGCCTTCCGACGCCTTGCTTCATCAGATCGGCTTGAATGTCGATCGGATCATCAGTTGCGACCTGCTCTCCTACGGGGCGATCGGCCCGCTGTTCGAGCGCGCCGAGGCGCGGCAGGGAGGGCCGCTGTCGCTGAAGGCGGCGCGCCTCCTGCGGGACGCCCTGTCGGCAGGCGGAACGCTCCTGCTCACCACCGGGCTGATCCTGCCGGGACAATATCCGCATGGCGAGACCGACGGCCCCCTGGGAACGGCCGTGCTGGCGCGGGCGGTCGCATTCGGGCTGGGGCGTCCGGTCGCGGTCTGCTGCGAGGAAGAACTGATGCCGCTGATGGCGGCGCTGGTCCGGCGCGCCGGTCTCCAGGTCGTGCCGGCGGCCGGCAGCGGCGATGCTGCCCCTGGCGCGCTCCGAGGAAGAGGCCGCCCGAGACTGCCGGCGCTGGCTCGAGGAATATGATCTGCGGGCGCTGGTTTCGATCGAGCGCAATGGCCGCAATGCCGCGGGCCGCTACTGCATGGTCACCGGCACCGATCTCAGCGACACGGTCGGCAAGGGCGCGGCGCTGTTCGAGGTGTTTCAGGAAAAGGGCCTGACGACACTCGGCATCGGCGATCGCGGCAACGAGCTCGGCTTCGGCGGGGTCAGCGATATCGTCGCCTCCATCCTGCCCAAGGGGGCCGTCGCCGCAGACGCGACGCCCAGCTCGCTGGCGCTGCCGGCAACGGTCTCGAACTGGGGTTGCTACGGTGTTGCCGCCTGCCTCGCGGCGCTGCTGGACCTTCCGGAGCTGTTGCACGATGCACGGCTGGAACATGCGCTGGCGGAGACCGCGCTGGCGAATGGAGGGATCGACGGCATGTCGGGCCGCGCCGAACTCTCCGTCGACGGTGTCGGCGTGGAAGTGAACGCCGCGGTCGCCACCCTGCTCGGCGAGGCCTGGCGGGCGCATGTAGGCCGCAACCCGTCGCCGCTCTCCACGCCGCTGATCCGCTGAGCGTCACACGGCAGGCGCGGCTGGCAGCCGGTGCTGCCTGCCGGCGCTTCTGGTCAGAAACCCACCATGATCGACGGCAGCCAGGTCGCCGTCCACGGCATCAGGGCGACCACTGCCAGCACGATTAGCTGGCAGATGATGAAAGGCACGACGCCCCGATACATGTCGGCATAGGTCATTTCCTTCGGCGCGACCGACCGCAAATAGAAGATTGCCGGCGCCATTGGCGGCGTCAGATAGGAAGTCTGCACCATCACGATCGCCATGATGCCGAACCAGAGCGGGTCGATGCCTTGCGCCGTAAGGATCGGCAGGAAGATCGGGATGGTGATCAGCAGCACCGAAACCCAGTCGAGCAGCGCGCCGAGGATGAAGATCAGGATGAGCAGGAAGCCGATCAGCAGGACCGGCCCGAGATCGAGCGCATCGACCATGGCGTTGATGAGGTGCTGGCCGCCCGAGACCCGGAAGATGCTGGTGAACATCGTGCCGCCGACGACGATGAACAGCACCATCGTGTTGATGGACACGGTCTGCCGTAGCGCCTCGTAGAATTTCTGCCAGGTGAAGGATCCGTAGATGATTGCGAGCAGGATCGTACCGAGCGCGCCGATCGCCGAGGCCTCGGTCGGCGAGGCGATGCCGGCGAGGATCGAGCCGATGGTGGCCAGGATCAGCACCAGGGGTGGAAACAGCGCGGTGAAGGTCATCCACGCCAGTTCGCCGCCCGTGGGCACGTGGTCGAGGTCCTTCGCCGGGGGAGCATCCTCGGGCCGCCAGAGGGCACGCAGATAGATATAGGCCATGAACAGGACGACCATCAGCAGACCGGGAATGATGATGCCGGCCATGGTCTTGCCGATGGAGATGTTGGCCGTATTGGCGTAGATCACCACCACGATGGAGGGCGGGATGATCGTGCCGAGCGAGCCGCCGGCGCAGATCGTGCCGGCGATCAATCCCTTCTGGTAATTATTGCGCATCATGGCCGGGATGGCCATGAGCCCGACCAGCGCCTCGACCGCACCGACAATGCCGGTGCCGGCCGCGAAGATCGCGCACATCATGATGGTGGCCAGGCCAAGCCCGCCCGGCACGCGCCGGAACAGCAGCGAAATGACGGTATACAGCCGTTCCGCCACGCCCGACCGCTCCAGCATGGCGCCCATGAAGATGAACATGGGAATCGCCGCCAGCACGTAGGAATTGGCGACACTGTCCATGAAGCGGAAGGTCTGGATGCCGATGGTGTTGCCGAAAAACAGGTAGCCGAAGCCGAAGGACACGGCGATCAGACTGAAGGCAACGGGCAGCCCGAGGAAGATGAGCAGGAAAAGCAGCGGAAACATCAATGCCGGTATCAGAATGCCGCTCACGAGTTTTCCCCCTCATCTGTTTCGTTTTGACGGCCGCGCACTTCTCCCCGGCACAGCCGCCCGCCTGGCCTGGAAGGGAAGGTGCAACCGACTGCACCGGCGATCGCGATGTCTTTGCCCGGCCCCGTCATCCCAGCCTACAGGCGGTAGAAGCGCGCGGCGTTGTCGTGGAACATGGCCTTCTGCTGCTCGATCGGCATGTCCGCGACAATGTCCAGAAACGCGTCGTACA
>CAYLSN010000008.1:0-26473 GCA_964386015.1 uncultured Rhizobiaceae bacterium
GGGGTGTGCGGGGCGAGTCCGTCGCGACGGAGCTCGGGTGCACCTCCCGACGACTGGACGGGGGTCCATGTGAAGAGGTTCTGGGCGATCGCGCTCGTGTTGGTCCTGGTGGTCAGCGCCTGCGGCGGTGACGGCGAGGACGCATCCGCGGGCGACCGAGGGGGAGACGGCGCGGAGGAGGGCGCCCCGGTCCACGGGGGGAAGATCACCGTGCCCGTGCCGACCGAGCCCCGCACGCTCGACCCGGTGCAGGAGCCGAGCGCCTTCACGCAGGTCGCGATGATGCAGATGTACGACACCCTGCTGCGGATGGACCCCGAGGGTCTGCCCGACCGGCGGGAGATCATCGGGTCGCTCGCCGAGGACTGGGAGCTCAACGACGACGCGACCGAGCTCACGCTCACGCTCCGCGAGGGCGTCGTCTTCCACGACGGCGAGCCGTTCACCTCCGAGGACGTCCGGGTCACCCTGGAGCGGGCCCGCGACATGCCCGACGGGGTCGGCAGCGCCCAGGCCCAGACGATCCTGGCGGGGGTTGAGGTCGAGACGCCCGACGACCACACGGTGGTGATCCGGTCGGAGGAGCCCAACCCGATCCTGCCGCAGGCGCTCACCGCGCCGGCGCTCGCGATCGTGCCCGCGCACCTCGTGGCCGACGACCCGCACGCGATCGAGCGGGAGCCGATCGGGACCGGTCCGTTCAAGCTCGACGCGTGGCGCAGCGGCTCGGCGATCGAGGTCGTGCGCAACGAGGACTACTGGAACGACCCGTACCCGTACCTGGACGGGATCACGTTCGCGATCATGCCCGACCTGTCCAGCCGCACCTCCGGGTTCGTGTCGGGCTCGATCCACATCACGGCGCAGGCGGCGACGGTGCCGGCCTCGGAGTGGGAGTGGCTCGAGCAGCAGGTGCCGGGCGCACAGCAGCTCGTGCACGACGGGCCCGCACGCTTCGTCACCTTCCTCAACAACGAGGCGGAGCCCTTCGACGACATCCGGGTGCGCCGCGCGTTCGCGATGGTCGCGGACCAGCCAGCGCAGGGTGAGCGTGCCTACGACGGCATCTACACCCCGAACACCTACGGGTTCGGCATCGAGAGCGAGTGGGCGCTGCCGAAGGACGAGCTCGACGAGGTCCCCGGCATCACCGGCGTGACCGACGACCACATCGAGGAGGCCAAGGCGCTGCTCGCCGAGGCGGGCTACCCGGATGGCCTCGACGTCGACTACCTCGTGCCCGAGGTCGACATCTACATCTCGGTGGCCGAGGTGTACGCGAACCAGCTCGAGTCGATCGGCGTGAACGCCAAGATCCGCGTGCTCCCGCTCGACACGGACGTCACCCCGATGCTGCGCGAGGGCCGGTACCAGATGGCGCAGTCGGCCGCGACGGCGATGTTCTCCGACCCGTGCCTCACGCTCAACGTGTACCGATCGGACGCGGTCGTGAACTTCTCGAAGTTCGCGGATCCCGAGTTCGACGAGCTCCACGACACGATCTGCCGTGAGGCCGACCAGGACGCGCGGCTCGAGGCGACGCACGAGGCGCAGCGCATCCTCCACGACCAGGTCCCCCTCGTGCTGTCGGTGAACCCGCTGTACGTCGAGGGCGCCCGGCCCGAGGTCCGCGGCCTCACGCACCCCGGGCTGCTCCAGGAGAACTTCTGGTACGAGACCGTCTGGCTCGCGGAGTGAGGGCCCCGGCCGTGCTGGCACCGAGGACGTCCATGGATTGCGAGAAGTGGAGGAGCAGGAGCAGATGAGCGAGAACAGCACGGACGGCGCGCCCGGGAAGGTGGTGGTCGTCGGATCCGGCCTCGCCGGGCTCGCGACGGCGCTCGGTGCGTCGCTGCGCGGCTTCGAGGTCACCGTCCTCGAGGCGGCGGACCTCGTGGGCGGGGCGGCCGCCTACTCGGGCGGTCAGGTCTGGGTCGGCGCCAACCACGTCGCCCGCCGCCAGGGCATCGAGGACAGCATCGAGCTGACCGAGCGCTACCTCCGGGCGATCGCCGCGGACCACCCCGAGGTGCTCGACGAGGCGGCGATGCACCGGTGGCTGCAGGTGGCGCCGATCGCTGCCGAGTACTGGGAGCAGGTCGGTGCGATCGAGTGGGAGGTGATCCCCGGCTTCGAGGACTACCACAACACCGCGGACGGGGCCCTCGGCGAGGGCCGCTACCTGACCAACAAGGTCTTCGACGGCCGCAAGCTCGGTGAGTGGCGCCAGCGCCTGCGGGTGACGCCGCACTTCCCCGTCGGCGTCCGCTACGAGGACATGCTGAAGAAGGGCCGCCGCCAGGCGACGGTCGACCTGCCGCAGCACCCGGGGCTGCCCGCGTTCGGCATGCGCGGCGACGGTCCCGCGGAGGAGGCGGGCGACCCGCTCACCTTCGGCACGGGCGTGGTCGCGTCGTTCCTGCACCGCGTGCTGCAGGAGGACCGCGTGACGATCCTCACCGGCCGGCGGGTCGTGGAGCTCCTCACCGACGGGGACCGCGTGGTCGGTGCCCGGGCCGAGGGCGCGGACGGCGCGACCAGTGACCACCACGGGGTCGTCGTCCTAGCGACCAGCACCTACGACTGGAACCCCGACCAGGTGCGGGAGTTCCTCGGCATCGACCCCGAGCACTTCGGGTCGGTCGCGCCGCAGAGCATCCGGGGCGACGGGATCGACCTCGCCCGCTCGGTCGGTGCCGCGATCGTGAAGATGCCCCCGGGCGCCGTGCCGCTCATCCCGGGCTGGGACGCGCCGTCGTCGTCGTCCGCCGCGAAGTTGCACCCCTTCGCGATGGGCCCCGAGTACGCGATGCCGCACAGCATGATGGTCGACCGCCACGGGCGCCGGTTCGCCAACGACTCCTACTGGGTCGACATCGTGGCGAAGCTGATGGCGCCGGGCGCCGACCACTTCCCCTTCTTCCTCATCTGGGACGAGCAGCACCACCGCAAGTACGGGCTGGGCGAGACGGCCCCGGGGGAGGACTACCCGGCGGAGCTCGTCACCTCGGCGCCGACGCTGGCCGAGCTCGGCCGCGCGCTCGGCATCGACGGTGACGAGCTGGAGCGGACCGCCAAGACGTTCAGCGAGCACGCCGCCCGGGGTGAGGACCCCGAGTTCGGCCGTGGCACCGTCGACCACGTGAACTCGATGTCAGGCGACCCGGGTAACGAGCCGAACCCGGTGCTCGGCCCGATCGAGGAGCCGCCGTTCCACGGGATGCGCCTGCGCCTGCTGGGCACCGCGATCGGCTCGACCGGGATCTCGGTGGATGCCGACGCGCACGTGCTCGACGAGTCGGGCCGGGTGATCCCCGGGCTGTACGCGGCCGGCGCCGCAGCCGCCATCACCACGATGGGGACCGGCTACAACAGCGGGTTCTCGCTGGCCAGGGGCATCACGCACGCCTACCTGATCGCCGAGGAGCTCGCGGGCAACCCCGTGCCCTGACCCGCCCCGCGACCCGACCGTCCGTGCCGGGCGCGTCGGGCTCGGCGACATCGAGCGCCGAGACCGGACGGGGCCCGCATCCGGAGGATGCGGGCCACGTCGCTGTCGGGACCGGGGCGTCCACAGGGGGGTCTGGGGGGGCGACGCCCCGGTCACCGGGACCGGTCGGTCAGCGCCCGAGCACGTCGCGGGCGACGACCAGCTGCTGGATCTCCGCGGTGCCCTCCTCGAACCAGAAGCCTCGTGCGTCGCGGTAGATGCGCTCGATCTTGGCCTCGGTCGTGTAGCCGTAGCCGCCGTGCACCCGCAGGGACAGGTCCGTGACGCGGCCCACCATGTTGAGGCAGAAGAGCTTCGCCACGGCTGCCTCGGCGGTGAAGTCCTCACCGGCCTGGCAGAGCGCGGCGGCCTCCCTCACGAGGCCACGGCCGGCCGAGATGTCGGCCTGCATGTCGGCGATGTGGGCCTGGATGGCCTGGCGCTCGGCGATGGGCTTGCCGAAGGTGACCCGCTGCTTCGCGAAGGCGACCGCCTCGTCGAGGGCCCGCTGCGCGAGGCCGACCATGCAGTTCGACAGCGACACCCGGCTGTAGTCGAGGAAGCTCAGCGCGACGTCCAGGCCCTCGCCGACCTCGCCGAGGCGGGCCGAGTCGGGGACGTACATGTCGGAGTACCGGAGCCAGGCGTGGCCCGTGCCGTGGAGGCCCATCGTGCGCTGGGTGGCGTCGATCTCGAAGCCCTCGGTGTCGCGGTCGACGATGAAGGCCGTGAGCGAGTCCTTCGCGCGGCGGTCGTCCGAGGCGACGACGAGCAGGAAGTGGTCGGCGCGGTCGGCGAAGGTGATGAGGTGCTTCTCGCCGCTGAGCCGCCAGCCGTCGCCGTCGCGCACGGCGCGGGAGTGCAGGTCCCGCCCGGTCCCGCCGGCCTTCTCGGTCAGGCAGAACGCCAGCACGTCCTCGCCGGTGGCGAGGCGCCGGATGATGTCCCGCTGGGACTCGTTGCCGAACCGGGCGAGCGGCCGCCAGACGCCGTTGGTCAGGTGGACGAGCATGCGGCCCGAGCCCTGGCCCATCGCGGACGCCTCGAGGTAGGGGAGGTAGTCCAGGAGGGGGAGGCCGAACCCGCCGTACTCCTCGGGGATGGTGAGCTTGTAGGCACCGAGCTCCGCGGCACGCGAGAGTAGGTGCTCGGGGATCGAGTCGGTCCTCTCGATCTCATCGGCGCTCTTCTCGTACTCGTCGACGAAGAACGAGCGGAACTCATCGACGCTCGGCAACCCACCCATCACGACCTCCGTTCAGTGCTGACCCTATTAAGCACTATGATGATCATAGTACTGTAGGTCCCGGAGGTTCCGAAGTGAAGTTCGGCGAGCACCTTCACCCGCCGGTCCCGCCGGCTGCAGCGGATCCGGGTGCCGCGCGCCCGGTCGGCGCGTCCGGCGCATCCCTCGTGGGCCTGCCGTGACGCGGGCGCGGCTGGGCGACGTCGTCTCGCCGGGGCAGCTCGTCGCGGTGGCCGACGGCGCAGGGGCGCCGGTCGGCATCCTCGAGGAGCTCTGCGCGCTGGCCGGTTCGGTGGAAGGGCTCCGGCTCCTGCTCGGCTGGTCGCTCGAGCTTCCCGACGCGGTGGACTTCGGGCCGTTCGCGGACGTGCGCACGGTCATGGGCGGCTACGCCCTGCGTCGGCACATCGCGAGCGGTGAGGTCACCTACGTGCCGGTGCGGCTGGGCACGATCCCGGCGCTGCTGCACTCGACGCTGCGCCCCGACGTGCTGGCGGTGTCGGTCGTGCCGGGACCCGACGGCTGGCGGCTCGGCTCCGAGGTGGGCTGGGTCCGCGCCGCGATCGCCGCAGGCGCCAGGGTCGTCGCCGAGGTCAACCACGCGCTCCCCGCCGCGGACTCGGGCCCGCCGCTCGACCCCGACCGGGTCGTCGTGGTGGGCGAGGTGGAGCGCCCGCCGCACGAGCTGCCGCCGCCGACGACGGACGACGCGCTGGAGGCGATCGGGCGCCACGTGGCGAAGCTCGTGCCCGAGGGCGCGTCGATCCAGTTCGGCCCGGGAGGGGTGGCCAACGCCATCATCCGGAACCTCGAGGTCCCGGTGCGCGTCGACTCGGGCGTCCTCACCGACGACGTCCTCGAGCTGGCCGACCGCGGCCTCCTCCTCGGGCCCGCCACGGCGACCTACCTCGCGGGGACCCCGGCGCTGTACCGCTGGGCCGACGGCGCCGGCGTGCTCACCGGCATCGAGCACACCCACGACATCAGCCGCCTGGCGGGCCTCCCGTTCTTCGCGCTCAACACGGCGCTGCAGATCGACGTGACCGGCCAGGTCAACGTCGAGGCGATCGGCTCCCAGCCGCTGGCGGGCATCGGGGGCCACGCGGACTACGCGCACGCCGCGAGCCGCGCGCCGGGAGGCCTCAGCATCATCGCCCTGCCCACCCTGCGGGGCGGCCGGCCGACGCTGGTCGAGGAGCTGCCCGCGGCGGTGTCGACGCCGCGGTCCGACGTGGACGTGGTCGTCAACGAGCACGGCGTCGCCGACCTG
Source organism: uncultured Rhizobiaceae bacterium (assembly GCA_964386015.1). Classification (GTDB taxonomy): domain Bacteria; phylum Pseudomonadota; class Alphaproteobacteria; order Rhizobiales; family Rhizobiaceae; genus CAYLGY01. The sequence goes on from CAYLSN010000008.1 coordinate 6,007, forward strand.
CGCGGCCTCGGCGACCGCGAGCGCCGCCGGGTGCTGGTGGAGCTGTGGGGCGGGGAGGTGGGCAGCACGACGGCCGACGCCGGCTGAGGTGCCCCCGGACTTCCCCTTTCGTCCCAACTATGTCTATGATTAGCACTCACTCAGACGGATTGGACCGAGCGGGCCATCGGTAGTCCACGGGCCCGGTGAGAGAGGAGCAGGCCACATGGCGGAAGCTGACGAGCGCGACCAGCTCCGGCAGACCGTGCGCGCCTTCGCCGAGGACGTCGTCGCTCCTCGGGTCCTGGAGTACGACGCAGCCGAGCAGCTGCCCCGCGACATCCTCGAGCGGATGGCCGAGCTGGGGTTCTTCGGCGGCACGGTGCCCGAGGACCTCGGTGGTGCGGGTCTCGACCACGTCACGTACGCGGGTCTCATCGAGGAGATCTCGCGGGTCGACCACATCCTCGGCGTGCTGATGAGCATGCCCTCGGCGCTGGTCGGCGCCGGCATCCAGGCCTACGGGACCGACGACCAGCGCAAGAAGTGGCTCGCCCCGCTCGCCCGCGGTGAGATCTTCGGCGGCGCGGGGGTCACCGAGCCCCAGTCCGGCAGCGACGTGGCGGGGATGGAGACGACCTACCGCCGCGACGGCGACTCCTTCGTGCTCAACGGCTCGAAGATCTGGATCTCCAACCTCGACATCGCGAGCTTCTTCATCACGTTCGCGACGCGGGACCGCTCGGAGCGCCACGGCGGGATCAGCGCGTTCATCGTGCCCGCCGACACCCCCGGGGTGCGGACGTACCCGTTCAGGAACAAGCTCGGGTTCCGCCCGATCTGCACCGGTGAGCTCGTCCTCGACGAGGTGCGCCTGACCGAGGAGCACCTCATCGGCGAGGAGGGCAAGGGCTGGGCCGTCGCGATGACGGCGGTCGAGCGTGGCCGCCTCGCGGTCGCCGCGCGCGCGGTGGGGCTCGCCCAGGCGTGCTACGAGGATTCCGTGCGCTACGCGTGTGACCGGGTCGTCTTCGGCAAGCCCATCGGCGACTACCAGATGACCCAGCGGAAGATCGCCGACATGGCGACCGAGATCCAGGCCGCCCGGCTGCTGGTCGAGCGCTGCGCCCAGGCCCTCGACGCGGGCGAGCGGGCCAGGGTCGAGGCGAGCATGGCGAAGATGTACGCGTCCGACGTCGTCCAGCGGGTCGCCACGGACGCGGTGCAGATCCACGGCGCCTACGGCACCTCCTCCGAGATGCGCGTCGGCCGGGCCTACCGCGACGCCAAGATCTTCCAGATCGTCGAGGGGACGAACGAGATCCACCGCGTGCTGATCGCCGAGCACGCAATGGGCAAGCGATGAGCGCGCCGCGCGAGGTCGCCGTCGGCTCCGTCGGCGTCTACCGGCCGGCCTGGACCGACGGCTCGGACCGCAGGGTCCTCGGCCACGACGAGGACGAGGTCACCGCGGCGGTCGCCGCCGCCCGGCTGGTGAAGGGCGCGGGTGCCCACTTCGACCGCCTCGTGCTGGTGAGCAGCGCCCCCGAGGTGCTCGAGGGCGACACCGCGGCGGTCATCGCCCGGGCGCTCGACGACCCGGCGCTCGTGGTCGAGCGGAGGATCGGTGGCGGTGCCGCGGTCCTCGACGCGCTCACCACGGTCCCCGCCGGCACGCTCGTCACCGCGGTCGAGACCGGTCCCGGCGCCGTCGCGGCAGCCGCACTCGTCGCCGACACCGGCGCCGTAGTGCGCGGCGCCGGCCGCATCAGCCGCGGCCTGCCCGGGCGCCTGCGCCTCAGCGGCGAGGCGGAACCCCGCGTCTACGACGACCCCCGCCTGATGCGCGAGCGAGGGTGGCGGGAGGCGGTGCGCGCCCTGTCGGGCGACGAGCGCCCCGCCTCGGTGGTCGGCGTCCCTGCGGCGTTCGCCAAGTCGGTCGCCGACGCGCCCGACCTGGTCGACGCCGCCGACCTGCAGTCCGCCGCAGCGCCGCTGCTCGGCCTGGCCGCGCTCGTCGGTGCGGGGCGGACCGGCCGGCTCGTCGCGGTCGAGGGCGCATCCGGCGCCGCGGTCGACGTGGTCGACGCCGCGGGCTGCACCGTGCACGAGGAGGCCCGCGCACCGCTGCCGCGGGTCGACGCCGCCTACGACGACTCGGTCGAGATCCCGATCTCGCTGGCCGCCTACGAGCGCGCCTTCGACGCCAAGATCGGCCTGCTCGCCAGCAGGTGCTCGAACGGCCACGTCGAGCACCCCCCGCGCAGGTACTGCCCCACCTGCGGGGACACCGAGGCCACGCAGGAGCCGCTGCCCCGCGAGGCCGAGGTGTACACGGTGGTCACCATCCACGCGCCGGTGCCCGGGATGCGCACCCCGTACTCGATCGCGATCGCGTCGATCGACGGGACCGACGTGCGCGTGCTCGCCCCGGTGACCGACGCGACGCCGGGGTCGACCGCGATCGGCGACCGGGGTGCCCTCGTGCTGCGCCGTGTCGCGGTGCGCAAGGGGATCCCCGACTACGGCTACTCGTTCCAACCTGCGGCACCCACCGCACCATGAGGAGGCACGTGCCATGAGGGAGGTCGCGGTCGTCGGGGCGGGGATGATCCCGTTCGGCGAGCTCTTCGACCAGAGCATCAAGGACATGCTGCCGAAGGCCGTGGACGCGGCGCTCGGGGCGGTCGACAAGGGGATCGGGCGCGACGAGATCCAGGCCGCGTGGCTGGGCCAGCTGCAGGCCGTCGACGGGTTCCCCAGCGGTGTCCTCGCGGATTCGTGCGGGCTGCTCGACATCCCGGTCACCCGGGTCGAGAACGCCTGCGCCACCGGCAACGACGCCATCCGCAACGCGGTGCACGCGATCGGCGCGGGCATGTTCGACGTGGCGCTCGTGGTCGGCGTCGACAAGACGCGCGAGACCAGCTCCAAGGCCACCTTCTGGGACTGGATGGGCTCGAACCGCGACTCGGCGTGGGACTTCCCCCTCGGGCTCATCTCGCCCGCGAACTTCGCCCTCCACGTCGTGCGGTACATGCACGAGTACGGCGCGACCCGCGAGCACCTGGCCCGGGTGGCGGTCAAGAACCACCACAACGCGGTGACGAACCCGTACGCCCACCTGCGCTTCGAGGTCAGCGTCGAGAAGGTCCTCTCCGCGCCGATGGTGGTCGAGCCCTTCGGCATGCTCGACTGCACGCCGCAGAGCGACGGCGCGGCCGCGCTGGTGCTCGCCGCCGGCGACGTCGTGGACCGCTACACCGACCGGCCCGTGTGGGTGCGTGGCGTGGGCATCGGCATGGACCGGGTCATGCACGCGCAGAAGCGCGACATGACGACGTTCCCGCCCACGGTGAAGGCGGCGAAGGCCGCGTACGCCATGGCGGGGATCGGCCCGGAGGACATCGACGTCGCCGAGGTGCACGACTGCTTCTCGGGCGTCGAGCTGATCGACTACGAGGACCTCGGCTTCTTCGAGCGCGGCGGCGCGGTGAAGGCGATCGAGGACGGTGAGACGACGCTCGAGGGCCGGATCCCGGTCAACCCCAGCGGCGGGCTCAAGGCCAAGGGCCACCCCCCGGGTGCCACCGGGGTCGCGCAGAACGTCGAGCTGTTCGAGCAGCTGCGAGGCGAGGCCGCCAACCAGGTCGACGGTGCCCGCTGGGGCCTGGCGCAGAACATCGGTGGCCCCACTGCGGTGGCGGCCGTGACGATCCTGGAGGGTCCCCGATGAGTGAGTCCCGTGTCGCGGTGGTCACCGGTGCCGGACAGGGCATCGGCCAGGCCGTCGCTGAGGCGTTCGCCGCGGACGGCGCGGCGGTGGTCGTGTCGGACCTGCGGGCCGACGCGGCCGAGGCGGTCGCCGCCGGCATCCGGGAGCGGGGCGGCAGCGCGATCCCCGTCGCGTGCGACGTGAGCGACGAGGCCGCGGTCGCCGCCCTCGGCGAGCGCGCCGAGGCCGAGCTCGGCCCGGTCGGCGTGTGGGTGAACAACGCCGGGCTCAGCCGTCCGGCGATGCTCCACAAGATGGAACTGTCCGACTTCGAGCTCGTGCTGCGGGTGCACACCGTGGGCACCTTCCTGGGCATCCGGGAAGCCGCCCGCCGGATGATCGGGTCCGAGACCCGCGGGGTGATCCTGAACGTCACCTCCTCGGCGGGGCTCCAGGGCACGATCGGGCAGATCAACTACGCGGCGGCCAAGGGCGCCATCACCTCGATGACGAAGTCGGCGGCCAAGGAGCTCGCCCGCCACGGCATCCGGGTGAACGCGGTCGCCCCCGTCGCGGCGACGCCGATGACCGAGACGATCCGCACCGACGAGAAGCTCTCGGCCCGCTACCTCGACAACATCCCGCTGCGTCGCTTCGCGGAGACGGACGAGGTCGCACGGACCTTCACGTTCCTCGGTTCCGAGGGCGGCTCGTACATCACCGGCCAGGTCGTCTGCGTCGACGGCGGCCTCTACATGGCGAGCTGACCGGTGGACCTCCGACTGAGCAAGGAGGAGGAGTCGTTCCGCGACGAGCTGCTCGCGTGGATCGCGGACGTCCGCCGACCGGAAGGGCTGCGGGACTACGGCGCCACCCCGACGCTGGACGACATCGGGGCGGCCCGGGAGTGGCAGCGGATCCTCCACGAGGACGGCTGGGCCGGGCTGACCTGGCCCAAGGAGCACGGCGGGCGTGACGCCACCGCCGTGCAGCTCGCGATCTTCGCCGAGGAGATGGCCCGGGCGGGCCTTCCCCGCCAGCTCAACCTGGTCTCGCTCGAGCTCGCCGGGCCCATGATCATGGCCTTCGGCACCGAGGAGCAGCGGGAGCGCTTCCTGCCCCGGATCCTGCGGGGCGAGGAGGTCTGGTGCCAGCTGTTCTCCGAGCCCGGCGCAGGGTCCGACCTCGCCGGCCTGCAGACCCGCGCCACCCCGACCGAGTCGGGTTGGGCGGTCAACGGCCAGAAGGTGTGGACCAGCGGCGCCCACTACTCGGAGTACGGGCTGCTCCTCGCGCGCACCGACCCGGACGCGCCGCCCCACAAGGGCATCTCGTGCTTCCTGCTCCCCATGGACCGGGACGGCATCGAGGTCCGGCCGCTCCAGCAGATGGACGGCGAGGCGAAGTTCAACGAGGTGTTCCTCTCCGACGTCGAGGTCACCCGCGACGACCTCCTCGGCGCGGAGGGCCAGGGCTGGGAGGTGGCGATGTCCACCCTCGGCCGGGAGCGCAGGACCCTCGGCGCCCAGGCCATCGCGCTGCTCGACGCACTCGAGGACGCGCTCGCCACGGCCCGGCGCGACGGCAGGGCGGGCGACCCGCTCTTCCGCCAGGAGTACGCCGCGCTGTGGTCGCGGGTGCGGCTCCTGCGGTTCACCTGGCTGCGCGCGGTGTCGGACCCCGCGGACGGTGCGTCCGCCGCGATGGCCGTCCTGAAGCTCGCCTCGTCCGAGCTGCAACGCGACGTCGCCGCGCTGGGCGCCACCGTGCACGGCCCGGCGCTCGTCGCCGGCGACGACGCCGCCGCCTGGCAGCACCGGTTGCTCTCCGCACCCGGTCAGCGCCTCGCGGGCGGCACCTCGGAGATCCAGCGCAACCTGCTGGCGGAGCGCTCGCTCGGCCTGCCCAGGGGGCCACGATGAGCGCGCCGTCGGAGGTGCCGATCCGGCTCACGATCGAGGCCGGCAAGGCCGGGGAGCTGGCCCGCGCCCTCGGGCTCGACCCGGCGCTGCTCGGCGGGGTCGCGCTGCCGACGCACTACGTCGTCATCAACCACCAGGGCACCGGCTTCATGAACCTGATGTCGGACGTCCTGGAGGCGGGCGGGCACGTCCTGCACGGCGAGGAGGAGGTCGAGTTCCCCAACGGCCCCGTCGGGATCGGCGAGGAGCTCGAGGGGGAGATCCGCGTGCTCGACCGGACCCAGAAGGAGGGCCGCAGCGGCCCGTTCGAGCTGGTCCGGCTCCTGCTCGAGCTGCGGCGCGCCGACGGCGAGGTGGCAGTGGCGGTGAAGCGGACGCTCATCGCCCGACCCGGCCACTGAACCGCCGACACCACCCGATGCGACCGGGCCCCCGGGATCGGGGCACGCGAGGTCAGGCCATCAGCGCAGTGAACCGCCAGTCGAGCACCGGCCTCGGTTCCCCGTCGATCGCCTCGGCGGTGACCTCGGAGCGAAGGTCGACCCGCGTGCCACCGTCCGGCCGTGGCGCGGCGCCCTCGACGGTCAGCACGCTGCGGAGCGTGTCGCCCTCGAACACGGGGCCGGTGTGATCGCAGCCCTTCCAGTCGAGCACCGTCACCATCGACGGGAACGCCCTCGTGGCCTGCGCGCACGCGATCCCGATCGTGTGGCCGCCGTACACGAGGCGGCGGCCACCGCCGGCTGCGGCGTCGTGGTGGACCCGTGCGACGTTGAGCGTCAGCCGGGCGAGCTCGGGAGCGGAGGACACGACGTCCCCGCCGCTGACCTGCACCGAGGTGCCCGCCGACCACGACGCGGCCGGCTCGGACGCGGGCCGGTGGAACGCCCCGAGGTCCCAGCCGGCCACCGGGTCGGGCGCCTCGGCGGCGGTGGTGCCGAGCTCGCTGAGGTCGTCGTCGTGGCCGGTGTCGACCTCGGGCGAGGACAGCGGGAGCATCGCGCACCGCCAGAAGTCCAGGACGGTGCGACCCTCCTGGTCGACGGTGGTGATCCGCAGTGCGGCGAGGCCCGTCGCGGGGCGGTCGGGTCGCGGCCGGTTCTGGCGCAGGCCGACCACCTCGGTGGTCGTGGAGAGCGTGTCGCCGATGGCGGGGAACCGGTGGAACGCGAGGTTCCGGTAGAAGAGGTTCGCCCGGACGTGGTGGGTGGCCACGGTCGACTGTCCGATCGCGAGGTCCCACACGAGCGCAGGGTGCGCGAGCTGCCCCCCGCCGGTCACGGCGCGGGAGAGCCGGGCGTCGAGGGCGAGGCGCAAGCGGTCGCCCACGATCGACTGGTGGGTCGCGGCGAGGCCCGGGGTGAGCGTGACCGCGGGAGCGTCGTCGAAGGTCCGGCCGGGCTCGAGCTCGTCGAAGTAGGGGCCGCCGCCCGCCACCGTGGTCGTCCCGCTCACGAGCGACCTCCCGCCCGGGCGAGGACCATGCGTGCACGCGCGCCGATCGCCTCGTCCAGCATCTCGCCGTCGAGCGCGACCGCCCCCAGACCTGCTTCCTCGGCCTCGGCCAGCGCCGCCACCACCGCCTCGGCCCACTCCACCTGCTCGGGGGCGGGCTGGAACGCCTCCAGCAGCGCGGGCACCTGGCGAGGGTGGATGGCCCACTTGCCGTCGAGGCCGCCGTCCACGGCTGCGTCCACCGAGGCGCGGAAGTCCTCGCCGTCGTCGACGCCGAGGTACGGACCGTCGATGACGGCGACCCCCGCGGCGCGGGCGGCGACGAGCACCGCGTCGCGCACCGTCGTCCACCGCTCCGGCGACCCGACCGAGGTCCGGCCGAGCGAGACGGCGAGATCGGCGTACCCGATCACCACGCTCGCGAGGCGGCGGGACCCGAGGCAGGTCCGGGCGGCGTTCGACACGCCCGCGGCGGTCTCGACGAGCGCCTGGACGCGGGTGCCGCCCGGCGTGCGGCCGGAGGACTCGATGCCGTCGAGCAGCCGGTCGACGAAGGTCAGGTCGTCGGGGTGGTCGACCTTGGGCACCACCACCGACCGCACCGACGGGGTCGACGCGCACATCTCGATGTCGCGGTGGCACCACTGGGTGCCCACCGCGTTGACGCGCACCGCGATCGCGGGGCTCGGCGCGTCGAGGTTGTTGACCAGGAGGCAGAGCTCGCTCCCGAGCTTCTCCCGGGCGGCGTCCTTGCGTGCCGGCGCCACCGCGTCCTCGAGGTCGATCACGACCTCGTCGGCAGGCGACCGGAGCGCCTTCTCCACCTTGTGCAGGTCGTCGCCCGGCACGACCAGGACGGCTCGGCGCGGTGCGTCCCCGCCGGCGCCGACCGGCTCGGCGGCGGACGTGCTGTGCGGTTCCATGGTGCCGCAGCATACCGTGCCGCCGCGGATGGCTCGACTTTGGCCGTCACTGGAAAGGGCGGCGATCAGGCGGTAGTTGCACGCCTTCCACTGTCATCGCTGCTCGTGCCCGGTGATTTGGCCGTACCTATGCGGTCTGCGTTAGGTTCGTCACATGGCACGCACGGACACCGGCCTGGCGAGCGCGCTGGCGGACTGGGCGGGCTCGGTCGTGCCGACCGCCGTGGAGCTGGCGATGGCGGACCGGGCGCTCACCGACACCGTCGCGGTGGCGCTCGCCGCCCGCGACGAGCCGCTGCTCGGACGGCTGGCGGGGCTGGGCGACGCCGGCCGCTGGGCCGTCGCCGCGCACCTGCTCGACTTCGACGACCTCCACATCCCCTCCACCGCCCACATCGGCGCGGTGGTCGTGCCGGCGGTGCTCGCTGCCGGGGGAGGGGCCGCCGCGTTCCTCGCCGGGGCCGGGGTGATGGCCCGCCTCGGCGCGGCATGGGGGTGGCGCCACTACCAGGCGGGGTGGCACGTGACCTGCACGGCCGGCGCGCCCGGCGCCGCGGCCGCGGCCGCGGTCTCCATGGGGCTCGACATCGACGCGATCGCGCGGGCGGTCGCCCTCGCCGTGCCCTCCGCGGGCGGCGTCCAGCGGGCCTTCGGGTCCGACGCGAAGTCCGTCCAGGTCGGCATGGCCTCCGAGGCCGGCGTGCGCGCCGCGCGCCTCGCCGCCGCCGGGGTCGACGCGTCCCTCGACGCCGTCGACGCCTGGTTCGCGCTGCTCGGCGGCGACCCCGCCGAGGTGCGCGTCGAGGGTCCCGCGGTGCCGGGCGGCCTCGCCATCAAGCTGCACCCCTGCTGCTACGCGATGCAGCGGCCGATCGCCGCGGTCCGGGAGGCCGGTGCCGGCGGGATCGGCGCGGCGCGGGTGGAGCGGATCGTGGTCCGCACGCTCGAGTCCGGCCTCCAGCCGCTCATCCACCGCGACCCCCGCACGGGACTCCAGGCGAAGTTCAGCATCGAGTACGCCCTGGCCGCCGCGGTGGTCGACGACGTCCCGACGATCGCGAGCTTCACCGACGACGCCGTCGCCCGGCCCGAGGTCCGTGCGCTGCTCGACCGCATCGAGGTCCAGGTCGAACCGGGCGGTGACTCGCTGCTGTCCGGCACGACCGACGTCGAGGTGCACACCGTCGACGGCGAGGTCCTGCGTGCGTCGGTCGCCTCGCCCCCGGGTGCGCCGGACCGTCCACCGACCCCCGAGCAGCTGGCCCTGAAGGTCGCCGACTGCACCCGTGGCGCCGGCCTCGACGACCTCGACTGGCGCAACGCCGCGGACCGGTTGCGGGGTGCCCTCCCCGTCGAGCCCTCGCCGGGTGTGCCGTGACGGTCGGGACGGTGGAGCTCCCGCTGGCCGGCATCACGGTCGTGAGCATCGAGCAGGCCGTCGCGGCGCCGTTCGCGACGCGGCAGCTCGCCGACCTCGGCGCACGCGTGATCAAGGTCGAGCGGCCGGGGACCGGTGACTTCGCGCGCGGCTACGACGAGACGGTCCACGGGCAGTCCAGCTACTTCGCCTGGCTCAACCGGTCGAAGGAGTCGCTGACCCTCGACATCAAGGCCGACGCCGGCCGTGCCGTTCTCGACGCACTGCTCGCCCGGGCCGACGTGTTCGTGCAGAACCTCGCACCCGGCGCCGCGGAGCGGCTGGGCCTGGGCACGAAGGCGCTGGCCGAGGCGCACCCGCAGCTCATCGCCTGCAACGTCTCCGGGTACGGCAGCGGCGGGCCCGGCTCGGACCGCAAGGCCTACGACCTGCTCATCCAGGCGGAGGCGGGGCTGCTGTCGATCACCGGCACCCCCGAGGTGCCGTCCCGCGCGGGGATCTCGATCGCCGACATCGCCGCGGGCATGTACGGGTTCTCGGGGATCCTCACCGCACTGTTCCGGCGCGCCACCACCGGGGTCGTCGCGCCCGTCGAGGTCGCCCTCCTCGACGCGCTCGCCGAGTGGATGGTGCAGCCCGCCTACTACCGCACCTACGGGGACCGGCCCCTGCCGCGCTCGGGCGGGTCGCACATGACGATCGCCCCCTACGGCCCGTTCACCTGCGCCGACGGTGACCAGCTCGTCGTCGCGGTCCAGAACGACCGGGAGTGGCAGGCCTTCGCGACCGAGCTGCTCGATCCCGGCACGGCGACCGACCCGCGCTTCGCCCGCAACTCCGACCGGGTGGCCAACCGCGACGTGCTCGACGCGCTGGTGGCGGAGCGGGTCGCGCGGATGGACGCCGCCACCCTCTCCCGGAAGCTCGACGAGATCGGTGTCGCCAACGCCCCCGTCGGCTCGGTCGAGGACCTGTTCTCGCATCCGTCGCTCGTGGGCCGGGACCGCTGGCGGGACGTCGCGGTCCCCGGCGCCACGATCCGCGCGCCCCTGCCACCCGCGGACCTGGCCGGCGTCGAGCCGCGCATGGACCCGGTCCCGGACCTGGGGGAGCACACCGACCGCATCCTCGAGGAGCTGGGCTACGACCCCGGCGCGATCGCCGAGCTGCGGGAGCTCGGGGTGATCGGCCGCCTCGGGGGAGCGGACCGCAGCTAGACACACCGGCCGAAAGGAACCCCCATGGCCTCGCTCAACGATGACGAGCAGCTGATCGTCTCGACCGTCCACGAGTTCGTCGAGCGGGACGTCCGCCCGGTCGTCCGGGAGCTCGAGCACGCCGACACCTATCCGCACGACCTCATCGAGACGATGAAGGAGCTCGGCATCTACGGGCTCGCCATCTCCGAGGAGTACGGCGGCTCCGCGGTGTCGATGCCCTGCTACGTGCACGTCACCGAGGAGCTCGCCCGCGGGTGGATGAGCCTCGCCGGTGCGATGGGCGGCCACACGGTGGTGGCGAAGCTGCTGCAGCTGTTCGGCACCCCCGAGCAGAAGGAGCGCTACCTGCCGCGCATGGCCACCGGCGAGATGCGGGCGACCATGGCCCTCACCGAGCCGGGCGGCGGGTCCGACCTGCAGGCCATGCGCACCGTCGCGCGCCTCGAGGGCGACAGCTACGTGATCAACGGGTCCAAGACCTGGATCTCCAACGGGCGGCGCTCGGGGCTCATCGCGCTGATGGCGAAGACCGACCCGAACGCCGAGCCCCGCCACCGCGGCATCAGCATCCTGCTGGTCGAGCAGGGGCCGGGGGTCACGGTCTCCAAGGACCTCTCCAAGCTCGGCTACAAGGGCGTCGAGACCTGCGAGCTCGTGTTCGAGGACGCGGTCGTGCCGGCCACCGCGGTGCTCGGCGGCACCACGGGCGAGGGCTTCGCCCAGATGATGACCGGCCTCGAGACGGGCCGGATCCAGGTGGCGTCCCGGGCACTCGGCGTCGGGCGTGCCGCGCTGGAGGACTCGCTGCGCTACGCGCAGGAGCGCGAGGCGTTCGGCCAGCCCATCTGGAAGCACCAGGCGATCGGCCACTACCTCGCGGACATGGCCACGAAGCTCACCGCGGCGCGCCAGCTGGTCCTGTACGCGGCGGAGCGCCTCGACAGCGGCGAGCGTTGCGACATGGAGGCCGGGATGGCGAAGCTGTTCGCCTCGGAGGTCGGCATGGAGATCGCGCTCAACGCCATCCGCATCCACGGCGGCTACGGGTACTCGACCGAGTTCGACGTCGAGCGCTACTTCCGCGACGCTCCCCTCATGATCGTGGGGGAGGGCACCAACGAGATCCAGCGCAACGTCATCGCCCGACAGCTGGTGGGCCGGTACCGCATCTGATGTCGGCGCGCCGGCGACCTGCCGCCGGCGAGGCGGCCTACCGCCGCCTCGCCCGTGAGCTGCGGACCGCGGTCCTGCAGGGCAGGTACGCCGGCGGACGCCTTCCCACCGAGGCGGAGCTGGCGTCGACCCACGGGGTGAGCCGCCAGACCGTGCGCCGCGCGTTCCACGACCTCGTCGCCGAGGGCATCGTGCACCGCGTGCCCGGCCGCGGGACCTTCCCCGTCGAGCGGGACGGCAAGTACCTCCGCCAGTTCGGGTCGATCGAGGACCTGATGGGCCTCGCGGCGGACACGCGGATGGAGGTCGTCTCGCCGCTCGCGCGCACGATCGACCTCGACGCCGCCGGCCGGCTCCGCCTCGGGTCGGACGTCGTGCACCGGCTCACGCTGCGGCGCCTGCACGGCGAGGTCACCCTCTGCGTCACCACGGTCGCGCTCCCGCCGCAGGTCGCCGAGCTGCTCGCGGACCTCGAGGAGGTCACCGTGGCCGGCCACCGCAGCAGGGCGACGGTGATCGGGTTGCTCGACCCGAGGCTGCCGAGCCCGATCAGCGACGCGGAGCAGAGCATCACCGCGGTGCGCGCCGGGCCCGAGCTCGCCGAGGCCCTCGGCGTCGACCCTGACGCGCCGGTGCTGCGCGTCGACCGGCTCTACACGACCGCGGAGGGCGAGCCCGTCGAGCTGGCGATCACCCACTTCGACCCGGAGCACTACTCGTACCGGGTGCACCTGCGGCGCAGCGTCGCCGGCGGCGACGCCACGTAGGGCCGGCGGGGTCGCGGGTCGGGGCCGGCCGGGGGCCGGTCAGGCCGCCTGCAGCTGGAGGTCGGCCTCGCCCTGGATGAGGACCTTGCCGTCGGCGTCGCTCGCGAGCAGCTCCATCCGGGCGACGCCGTCCTCCACCGATGCGACGGTGGCCCGGTAGGTCACCTCGTGGCCGACGATCGCGCGCTCGCCGAAGCGGACCTTGAAGCGCTGGATCGCCGCCGGGCCGAACCACTCGACGAGCAGCGACGAGAGCTTGCCGGCCCCGAGCATGCCCATCGCGAACAGCTCGTCGTAGCCCGCGGCCCGTGCCGCGTCGAGGTCCCAGTGGAACGGGGTGAAGTCGCCGCTCGCGCCTGCGTAGCGGACGATCGAGGCGAGGGTGACGGTCTCGGTCGTGGAGCGCTCGGCGCCCGGCGTGCACCCATCCGAGAGGAGGCTGTCCATTCGGCTTATCATAGCTAGGAAAGGGTTCGGGGCCGACGGCCCCGGGGATCGAGGGCGACGGTGGTGGACGAGCGTTCGAGTGCGGTGTTGAAGGGTCTCCGGTCGAGGGACGGTCGGAGGAACCTGAAGGCGTCCGAGCGGATCGCCCGGGAGCTCGCGAGCCGGATCGTAGAGAACGACTACGAGCCGGGCACGAAGCTTCCCACCGAGAAGGACATGGTGGAAGCCTTCGGCGTGGGGCGGACCACGTTGCGGGAGGCCCTCCGCCTGCTCGAGACCCGGGGCGTCATCACGATCCGCTCGGGTCCCGGCGGCGGTCCCGTGGTGCGCCGGCCTCGGGCGAGCGACCTGGCCGACGCGCTCACGCTGATCCTCCAGTTCGAGGCGGCGTCGCTGAAGGACGTCATCGAGGCCCGGCAGGCGCTCGAGCCGATGGTGGCCCGGCTCGCCGCCGAGCGGATCACCGACGAGCAGCTCAAGCTGCTGCGCAGCAGCGTCGAGGTCATGCTCGACAACCTCGACGACCACGAGGTCTTCCTCGAGGAGAACGAGCGCTTCCACAGCACGATCGCGGAGGCCACCGGCAACGTCGTCCTCCACGTGTTCCAGGAGACGGTCAAGTCGGTCGCCGACGGCGCGATCGTCGGCGTCGAGTACACCCCGCACCGCCGCAAGGCGGTGGCCGAGGCGCACCAGCGCATCGTCGAGGCCCTCGAGGCGCGGGACCCGGTCGCGTCCGAGAAGGCGATGCAGGAGCACATCGGCGAGGCCGGCCGGTACTGGAACCGCAAGTACGCGGCGCTCGTGGCGCGCCCCGTCCGCTGGGTCGAGTGACGCCCGCCGCCCCGATGGCGGCCGCGAGTTCGATGCTAATAGTATGTAGGGATCGAGTGAGGATCCCCCGCGCCGCCTGAACCGGGGCGCGCCCCTGTTGCGTGGTCCGGACCTCCTCGGTCGACCATCGGTGCCCGCTTCGAGGGGAGTCCCCGCGTGAACGTCTCGGTCCTGCTGGCGAACCTCGGTCCGCTCGAGCGCTTCCTCGACACCGCCAAGGCGGTCAGCGACGCGGGGATCCCCCGCGTCTGGGTCGCGGAGACGCGTGGACCCGACGCCCTCGTCACCGCCGCGCTGATCGCGAGCCGGCACGAGCTGGAGGTCGGCACCGCGATCGTGCCGGTGTGGTCGCGGACGCCCGCCGTGCTGTCGATGGCCGCCGCGGACATCGTCGCGGCCGGCGACGGCCGCCCGTTCCACCTGGGCATCGGTGCCGGGGGCCAGGCGATCATCGAGCGCTGGCACGGCATGGGGTTCGCAGGCTCCGCGACCCGGGTCGCGGACGTGATCGCGATCCTCCGCCAGGCGCTCGCCGGTGAGCGCACCGACCACGACGGTGAGCGGGCGCGCTCCAACGGCTTCCGCCTGACCGACCCGCCCGGCGTGGACCGGGTGCCGATCTACATCGGGGGGATGGGGGAGCGGATGCTCCACATGGCCGGCGCCGTGGCGGACGGGTTGATCCTCACCTGGATCCCGCTGCGGGAGGTGCCCGTGCGGGCGGCCGCCCTGCGCGAGGCAGCTGACTCGGCGGGGCGTGACGCGACCCCGCGGCTCGTGGCGCGGGTCTACGCCGCGGTCACGGACGCGGTCGACGAGGTGCGCGAGCACGTCCGCCAGGAGCTCGTCGAGTACGTCGCCTCGCCGCCCTACGGCCGCTACTTCGCGAGCATCGGCTACGGCGACGAGGTGGAGGCCGTCGCCGCCGCCTTCGCTGCGGGCGACCGCGAGGCGTCGCTGAGGGCGATCAGCGACCGGCTGCTCGACGAGGTGCTGGTGGTGGGCGACGGAGCGACGGTGCGCGAGCGGGTGGCCGCCTACGCCGACGCGGGCGCTACTGACGTGATGGTCCAGCCGGTGCCCCTGGAGCGGGCCGGGGACCCCGGGGCGACGATCGCCGCCCTCGCCCGGTAGGGGAGGCGGGCCGCCGGCTGCACCGCGCCGGCCCTCGACTAGCGGTGGCCGACCTATAGCTTGTTATGATGATCATGGATTGCCGAGAAGGAGTGGCCTGATGGGTGCGATCGACTACTGGTGCAACGTCTTCACGAAGGAAGGCCTCGACAAGAACTGGCGCGAGCCGCGGGAGATCGCCGAGGTCATCGCCTGGTGGCACATGGAGGACCGGCTGGTCGACCACACCGTCGAGGAGTTCGTGGCGAAGATGGACGCCGCGGACGTCGACGCCGTGCTGGTGCCCTCGGCGAAGATGGCGTCCTACGAGACCCAGCAGATGATCTGGGACATCCCCGAGTCCCAGGTGATCGAGCTCATCGAGAAGGCGCCGGGCCGCATCTACGGCCTGTTCGGCATCAACCCCCGTGAGGGCATGGCCGGCGTCCGTCGGCTCGAGGAGACGGTGCGCAGCACCGAGGGCGGGTTCGTCGGTGCGCACCTGCACACCTACGGCTTCGGCCTCCCGGTGAACCACCGCAAGTACTACCCCTTCTACGCGAAGTGCGCGGAGCTGGGCATCCCGGTCGTCATGCAGGTCGGGCACTCCGCGGAGCGCATGCCGTCCGCGCTCGGCCGCCCGGTGCTGATGGACGACATCGCCCTGGACTTCCCCGAGCTGGTGCTCGTCGGTGCCCACACCGGCTGGCCCTGGGTCGAGGAGCTGACCGCCGCGGCGTGGAAGCACCGCAACGTCTACATCGGGACCTCCGCCCACCACCCGAGGTACTGGGACCCGGCGCTGGTGAAGTTCGCCAACGGGCGTGGCCGCGGCAAGGTCATGTTCGGCACCGACTGGCCGGTCATCGAGTACAAGGACGGGCTCGCGGCCATCGACGAGCTGGGCCTGCGCGAGGACGCCAAGCAGCTCCTCATCGGTGACGTGGCCCGTGAGGTGTTCAAGCTGAAGTGAGCCGGGCGGACACCGGGGGGCGGCGCTGCGGCCCGCCCCCCCGGTGCCGTTCGCGTTCCCGATGCCGCCGCCCGGCGGCCCGGAGGAGAGCAGCGTGGGTGAGAACCTGGGTTCCGAACGGCGGGACGGGGTCGTCTGGCTGACGATCCAGCGCCCCGACCAGATGAACGCGATCAGCACCGGCGTCGTCCGCGAGCTGCTCGAGGAGGTCGAGGCGGCCCGGTCGAACCCCGAGGACCGCGTCATCGTCCTCACCGGCGCGGGGCGCGCCTTCTGCGCCGGCGCGGACCTCCGCGAGGCGGCGGAGCTGACCCGCTCGCCGGCGGAGTTCCGCGGGTGGCTGCTCGAGTGGAAGCGGGCCTTCACCGCCCTCGAGCAGTGCCCGAAGCCCGTGATCGGGGCGATCAACGGGTTGTGCCTCGCGGGCGGGCTCGAGCTCGCCCTCGCCTGCGACGTGCTCGTCGCGTCCGACGCGGCGCAGATCGGTGACGTGCACGCCCGCTACGGGCTGGTCCCCGGCGGCGGCGGCTCGCGCCGGCTCACCAACGCCGTCGGCGTCCGCCGGGCCCGGTGGCTCATGTACACGGGTCGCACGCTCAGCGCGCACGAGGCCGAGCAGTGGGGCATCGTGCAGCACGTGGTGGCCGCCGACCGCTTCGCCGACGAGGTGCGCGAGATCGCGACCGAGATGGCCCGCCGGAGCCAGCCGTCGCTCGCGTTCATGAAGCGGCTCTCGCAGGTCCGCGACGACGAGGGCCTCGACCTCGAGCTCGAGGCCGCCGCGCACCTGGTGGCCGGCCCGGACGCGCAGGAGGGGCTCGCCGCGTTCCTCGCGAAGCGCGAGCCCGAGTTCACCGCGACGATCACGTCGTAGGGCGCATCGCACGCGAGCTCGTCGAGCGGGCGCCGGGGCGCCCGCTCCCGCGCGCTCGGGTGCGGCCGGATCACCCAGGCCTCGGGTGACCCAAGCCTCGGGTGATCCTGGCCTCGAGCGATCCCCGCCCGGAGGGCCTCAGGGCTCGAGGACGAGGCGGACGAGCCCGGCGGGGCGCTGGGCGAGGGTGTCCATCGCGGCCTCCGCCTCGTCGAGGGGCATGCGGGTGCTCGCCGAGCCCGACAGGTCGAGGCGACCGTCGACCGCCAGCTCCGCGACCGCCCGGAGGTCGGCGATCGTCGAGGAGTAGGTGCCGACCACCTGCAGCTCGCGCATGACGACCACCGTCATCGTGACGCCGAGGTCGACCGGCTCGTCGACCACGGAGCCGAGCAGGAGCCGGCCGCCGCGGCGCAGCATGCGCACGCCGGTCGCCGCGGCGCCGGGAGCGCCGCTGAAGTCGGCCACCACGTCGACCTCGCCGACCGCCGTCCGCACCGCGCGGTGCGCGCCGTCGAGCCCCTCGATCACCTCGATGCCCAGCGACGACCGCACCCGCTCGGCGGTGGCGCGGCTGCGGACGACCGCGATCAGGGTCGTGTCGGGGTGGAGGATCTGGGCGAGCTGCAGCAGGTGGGTGCCGACGCCGCCGGCGCCGATCACGCACAGCGTGCCGCCGGCGGGCAGCTCGGCCGCGACCAGCGCGTGGTAGGCGGTCGCGACCGCGTCGGGGAGGAGCGCGGCCTCGGCGGCGGGGAGGTCGCCGACCGGGACCAGCCGGTCCGCCGGCCACAGCACCTCGTCGGCCATGCCGCCCGGTTCGTGGATGCCGAGGATGCGCGCGTCGGCGCAGCGGTGCTCGGCCCCGGCGAGGCACGCCTCACAGGTGCCGCAGGGTGCCAGCGGGTGCAGCACGACCTGGTCGCCGACCCGCAGCCCGGTCGCCTCCGTGGCGAGCTCGGTGATCCGCCCCGCGACCTCGTGGCCCGGCCGCACCGGGTAGCTGACGCCCGGGGGCAGCTCCATCCCCTCGAGCATGTGCTGGTCGGTGCCGCAGATCCCGCACGCCGTGACCTGCACGCGCGCCCAGCCCTCGGGCAGCGACGGAGGGGTACCGTGCCGGAGGTGGACCGCGCCGGGCTCGAACTCGACGTAGCGGCTGCTCATGACCGACCTCCATCGCTCGCCGCGGGATTTCTCCCGGATCTATCTATGTGTAGGATAGGCATAGATGGGCATACCGCCGCGACAGGAGGAACCGATGGCTGCCACAACGCTCGAGTCCCGGAAGGCGCTGGTCACCGGCGCTGCAGGCGGCATGGGGTCCGCCATCGCCGCCGACCTCGCGGCGATGGGCGCCACCGTCGCGGTGTGCGACATCAACGCCGAGGGCGCGGAGAAGGTCGCTGCGGAGCTGCCGAACGCCCGCGCGTTCAAGGTCGACCTCTCCGACCCCGCGGACATCGACCGGATGGTCGCGGAGGTCCGCGACGAGCTCGGCACGATCGACATCCTCGTGAACAACGCCGGCTGGGACAAGGTCGGTCCATTCGTGGAGAGCGACCCCTCCGTCTGGGACCGCCTGATCTCGATCAACCTGCGTGCGCCGATCCAGCTCACCCACGCCTTCCTCCCGGAGATGCTGGAGGCACGCGCCGGCCGCCTGGTGTTCGTGTCCTCCGACGCGGCCCGGGTCGGCTCGACCGGTGAGGCGGTGTACGCGTCCTGCAAGGCGGGGATCATCGGGTTCTCCAAGACGATCGCACGCGAGGCCGCCCGCGCCGGGATCACCAGCAACGTGGTCTGCCCCGGCCCGACCGACACGCCGCTGCTGCAGGAGGTCGCGGCGGGCAACGAGAAGCTCGTGCAGGCGCTGACCAAGAGCATCCCGCTCGGTCGCCTCGGGCGGCCCGAGGACGTCGCCGGCGCGGTGGCGTTCCTGTGCTCCGAGCGGGCCGAGTACATCACCGGCCAGACGCTGAGCGTCAGCGGCGGCCTCACGATGGTCTGACGGCCCGGGGCCGACGGGCTCCGGGCGACGCTCGACGGCGTCCCCCCCCCGGCGCCCAGGGCATCCTCTCCTGGGATGGGTGCAGGTCGCGGCGCGTGGCGCCGCGACCTGTGCTTTTCGCGGCGAAGGTGTCGCAATTAGATGAGCGGTCAGATAACGTGTGGCCATGCAGATCGAGAAGGTAGGGGTCGTCGGCTGTGGCCTGATGGGTTCGGGCATCGCGGAGGTCTGCGCGCGCAGCGGACTCGAGGTGACCGTCGTCGACGCCACGGAAGAGGCGGTGAAGGCCGGTCGTGACCGGATCGAGCGCTCGCTGGAGCAGGCCGTCCGGCGGGGCAAGCTCGAGGCGGAGGCCGAGGCCCGGGCGAGGGAGGCGATCAGCTACTCGGCGGACCTCGGTTCGCTCGCCGACCGCGACCTGGTGATCGAGGCGGTCACCGAGGACGAGGCCGTCAAGACGAAGGTGTTCGCCAGCGTCGACGACGTGGTGGAGCGGCCGGACGCGATCCTCGCCTCGAACACCTCCTCCATCCCGATCATGAAGCTGGCGATGGCCACCCGGCGCCCGGAGCGGGTCATCGGCATGCACTTCTTCAACCCGGTGCCCGTGCTGCCGCTGCTGGAGCTCGTGCCGTCCCTCATCACCGACGAGGCGACGACCGAGGTGTGCGGCCGGCTCGCGGAGGAGGTGCTCGCCAAGAACGTCATCCGCTCGCAGGACCGGGCGGGCTTCATCGTCAACGCGCTGCTGATCCCGTACCTGCTGTCCTCGATCCGGATGCTCGAGTCCGGCTTCGCCACGGCGGAGGACATCGACGCCGGCATGGTCCACGGGTGCGCGCACCCGATGGGGCCGCTCGCGCTGGCCGACCTCATCGGGCTCGACACGACGATGGCGGTCGCGCAGTCGCTGTACGAGGAGTTCAAGGAGCCCCTGTACGCGCCGCCGCCGCTGCTGTCCAGGATGGTCGACGCCGGGCTGCTCGGCCGCAAGGCCGGGCGCGGCTTCTACACCTACGACGCGCCGTGACCGACTACCGGGCACCCATCCGCGCGGTGCGCGCCGCGCGGGGGGCGGCCGGCCTCGACGAGGTGCTCGAGCTCCCGCCGGTCGCCGAGCTGGCCCCTGCGGGCGGCGAGGACGTGCTCGAGGCGTACGGCGACTTCGTCGCCGAGGTGGTGGCCCCCACCGACGCCATCGGGGACCGCGAGGGCGCACGCCTCGACCCCGACACCGGGGAGGTCACCGTCGCACCCGAGGTGCGCGACGCGTACCTCCGCCTCGTCCGCGACGGCTGGGTCGGGCTGTCGGCCCCGGCCGAGCTGGGCGGAGGCGGCATGCCCCGGCTCGTCGCCACCGCGGCCGAGGAGATGTTCACCAGCGCCAACATGGCGCTCTCGCTCAACCAGATGCTCACCCAGGGGGCGGTCGAGCTGCTCGTGCGGTGGGGCGACGAGGCCCAGCGCCGCAGGTACCTGCCGAAGCTCGTGACCGGCGAGTGGACCGGCACCATGGCGCTCACCGAGCCCGACGCCGGCTCCGACCTCGCCGGGGTCCGCACCCGCGCGGAGCCGCTGGGTGACGGCCGCTGGAGCATCACGGGCACGAAGATCTTCATCACCTGGGGCGAGCACGACCTCGCCGACAACATCGTGCACTTCGTCCTCGCACGCACCCCGGGT